>JAHIEM010000015.1 GCA_018901625.1 Nanobdellota archaeon | reverse complement strand
TTTTTTAGTCAACTGTCTGTTAAGAAAACTTTCTAAGACTAACCCCCTAATCACCCAAAGCCAATTAACACTAATTACCCAATTACAGAACACAGAGCCAGACTCATCAATTTTAGTAATTTCAAGCGAATACTCTCCTTATGTTCTAGCTTATTCACAAAGAAGAACAATAGCACCAGGCTTATTTGATGAAAACCAATGGAATCTTGCACAATGGCAGGAGTTTTGGACAATAAACTCAACTCAGGAAACTAAAGAACTAATGCAAGTCTATGAAAAGCCAATCTACTTATTTGCAGGCACAAAAGCATTTAATAACCCGTGCTTTGAGGTTTATCTAGAGCAAGATAACAACAAAATTTACAAGTATGTATGCTAATGGAAGAAGAAAACCCAGAAAATAAGAAAGAAAACGCAGACGAATTCTTAACTAGAGTTAACGAAGAAATGAATAACCCTCACAGAAAGAAACTATGGTACTCAGAGAGATACAGAGCCAAGTATAATGAACAATTCAGCAAGCCTAAACAAACCCCTCAGGTTAAGCAGCCAGTTTCATCTAATTCTGAAAATATAATCGAAAGAGTAGAAGAAGAGCTAAAAAAAGATGCCCACAACACATGGGAATTCATAATAGAACCAAAACACATCAGGATTCTAAAGATACTGGCAATCCTAATCCCAATTATGATTCTTGGTTATCTTTTCTATGCAAACTTCCTTATTAGCAGGGATTTCAATTACTTTTATGACATCGGCTCACTGGAAGATGCAAAAAAACCCTATCTAACACCTCTGGCAAGAGTTTCAGAAATAGAAAATTCAGAATATAGAAACATGCTCTTAAGTTTAGTTTACTTTAATGTCCCTATCCCCAGAAATTCTGAAACAATACTAATACAAACACGCTTTAAAGATAATTTCCCAAATAAATCTGTGCTATCTCTAGGAGCAAAAGATAAAGAAGAATGGCATTATATTTATAACCCAATATTCTACTCTTCACTTTCTAATCTAGGGGAGTTATACAAACTAGGAAATGTCTACTTAATAAACGAAAACCTAGAACTTCTCCCAATTGAAAACTTGCTGGAAATGGACAATATCTCAATAGCAACAGATATGCAACTCAAACCCCAGCCAAATAAAATAGAAAACTGGCAGGGAGAAACATTAATCAACACAACTTTAAGGGGAGGGCACACATTTTATATCTATATTTCTGGAAATCTCTCTCTAGATGTAAAGAAACAGGATATAAACTGGTATAATAATTCAGACGAGCTGAATATCTACTTATATGGCTTAGATGAAAACCTGATAGCAAACACAACAATCCCAGATGATGGAATAACAGAGGTAAAAAACAAAGATAAAGCCATAATTCAGCCAGGAACATTGAAAGCAGAAAACCTGCCAGAAGGAGTGTATAAATTAGTATTCACAGATTTTGACGGCTTAATAAGAGAGATTAAAATAAACACTAAAAAAATAATTACCCCCTCACTCTTCCTCGCAGATAGCTCTGTTTACCTATTAGAAGATAAGAAATCAGAAATTTATACAAACGCAATAAAAGACAGTGAATTAAAATTACTAACCTACCACTCCTCTGGAATACAAGATTTAACATTTGATAATAAAACATTTAACTTCTATCAAGAAGATGTTCCACTCTATCTTAATCTTACAAAAGGAGAGTATACTATTAAAGTTCCTAAAAACGACATAATCCTCTCATATCCAGGTTATTTCTCATTTTCAGAGGCAAGTTACTTCGAGCCATTCAAACAACGAATAATCAAGCCAGAATACTCTCTGGAGTGGCTAAAGAATAATGCAGATTACTTTGTAAGTAATTATCAAGCTCCAATTGAAGATAATAGCTGGCTCGTTTCAGAAACAAGTTTCAATATTAAGCAGAATCGCTTATTTGTAAAAGACAATCAGCTAAGTCTCTTATTCAACATTCCGCATCTGTCTCAAGAAGCAAATCAAAATTACACAATCCCCATAGGCTGGATAAACATTACAGTTCACAAGCCAGGCTTATTTGAAAAATGGAATAAAGGAAGCTAACCCAAAAACTTAAATATACCTAAATAGATACATAACTATACCTAAAAAGGTATACTCAAACAAAAAGAAAATGTTAACAAAAACTCAACTAAAAGTAATGCAAATCTTCACCAGCAAGATAAATGAAAAATTCTCAATTAAGCAGATATCCGAGATTCTAAAAAAAACATACCCCCTAATTCATAGGTCAATTCAAGAGCTAATCCAAAATAACTTTGTTCTAAAAGACAACAAGGAGCTTCTTTCATTAAATTACAAAGAGAATCATCAAGAATTGGCTTATATTGAGTCTTCAAGAGCAAAAGAATTTCTTAACAAAAATAAAACTCTCTCACTTTTTATAAGAGATGCATTAGAAAATCTAAAGTCAGACTTCTTTATCCTGCTAGTTTTCGGTTCTTCTGTTGAAAAAGAAGGAAGAGACACCGACTTATTATTTATTTTTAATAAAAAAGATTTAGAAAACAATGAAAGAGTAATAAGAAATACCTCAGAGAATTTTACACTAAAGCTAGATATAAACGCAATCTCAGTAGAGTCTGCATACGAAATGCTCTCAAAACGAGATAATGTTAATGTATTAAATGAAACTTTAAACAAGCACGTAATCTTATTCGGGGCAGAAAATTATTACAGGATACTAAAAAATGCTAGACAATAAACACATTGAAGAAATAAAAAGAAATTATGAAAGAGCAGTGAAAGAAGGAAAGATTATAGAATCTTCTCCAAAATATACAGACTTCTTTCTAAAAAACTCAATAAACTCGCTCACAACAGCCAGGGTCTTATTTGCTCTATCAACAAGAGAAGATACAAGGAAAAAGATTGGATTAGCAAGTTTTGACAGCTTTTTATGGGTAATTAATTCAGCTTATTACTCAATGTTCTATCTTGCCAGAGCTTTATTAGAAAACAAAGGAATAAACCTAAAAACAGACTTATCAATTCATTCAGTTACTTTTAATGCATTTGTCTATCATTTCTATTTAACAGGCAAGATAGAAAGAAGTTTAGTAGAAGAATTTCAGGAAGCAGAAAAAGAAGCATCAGAAATCTTAGGAAGAGAAAAAGCACGTGAGTTGGTTGAGGATTTTTCCAGAGAAAAAGACAAAAGAGGAAGATTTACCTATGAAACAGGAGAAATCGCAATGAGAAATAAAGCTCAAACTTCTTTAGATCGAGCTAAAAAATTCAATGAGGAAATGAGGAAGATTTTAGGAAGATGACAAGATACATGTTTAAATCACACAACGCAAGCCTAGTAAACCACATCTTTCAAACTCTTCTTGTAACTTACCTAATCCTTCTCCTGGCAGAACAAATCTGGACAGGATTAGTATCAGTTTACCTTAACCTAAACTATCTTCTTATAATCGTGATAATTGCAGGAATTTTAGATGTATTTTCAGAGCATTATAAAAAACCAAGTGAAAAAATAACAAAAAAAGACTATTTATTCATTAGTTTGCTGGGAATTGCAGGATTTTTGATTATTAAATTTAAAACTCAAAGTTTAGGCTGGCTTTCATGGCTTATTTCAATAATAGCAGGAATATTGATAATTTTATTAAGCTTATTAGTATTAGAAGAAGACGAAGAAGGAGAAAAAAATGATGAAGAAAACAATTAAAACCACACTAGCAATAATCCTGGCACTAATGCTAGCCTCAATAGCGCTAAACCTCTTTGCTGGTTTATTAATATTAGACTCGCTGCGGATTGTATTTGGCTCAGTCTATGTTCTATTCATCCCCGGTTTCATAATAAGCTTTATCTTCTTTCCCAAAACTAAGGAGTTTGACTCAAAATCAGAAGAAAAAGGCTCAATTGACTGGATAGAGCGAGTTGCCCTGTCTTTCGCCCTATCAATAGCCCTAGTCCCATTAGCAGTATTTTATTTGAACTTAATCGGAGTCAAGATTAACCTATTAAACTCATTCCTGACAATACTGGGAATTCTAATCATAGCAGGAATAATTCTCAGACTAAGAAAAAGAAAAACCTAATTCTTAACTCAACCCCAACCAACCCCGACCCCAACTCAACCAACAAACCCCCCGACCAACAAACCAATCTCAACCAACTAATTTCCGCAAAGAACACATCCAGAATTCTCATTAATCTTGCTGATTGAAAGAGCATTTAGCCCATTTTCTACTGCTTTAATCATCATGCGCACGTCTGAAGATTGATTAATTGAGCTAACATTCTTCTTAGTATTTTGTATGAATTTTAAATATTCATCAGCGCAAGAGCGGGATATAAACTTAACTTTTTTGAAATCTAAAACAACTTTTTTTTCTTTTAGTTTAGAGATCTTACTAAGAAAGTCTTGCATAGTTATTCTCGTAAATACTCTCTCGCCTAATTGGTCAAAAATAGAGACATTGACTGCCTTTTCCATATTATTCTACATATTCTATTATATTTAAGCCTTTCTTTGGCGCGCTAAAACGCATGTATATCAATGTTCCTTTCAATGCCTTTTCCATAAGTTCCTCATTCTTTTCTTTATCTTTTGGATTCAGAATAAGAGCTCCTTTTCTTGAAAGTACATACATTTCTCCATTTAATCCCTCAAGAACAAGATTCTTGGAAGTTCTAAGACCAAAACCTCTTCCTTGCTCTTCCTTAGTTGATACTCCCTCAATCGCTTTTTTAATTGCATCGCAATCATCTGAGAATCGAAATCCTTTTTTCTCAAATAAGGCAGGAATTGTTATTCCATTATCAAATATTCCAATATCTATGCACTTCTTATTAGAGTAGTACTGAGTCATAATTGATGCTTGGGTAAATTGTGAATGTTGCTCAATGTTATCAGACAATTCAGCAAGCAAGTAATTTACACTAAATCCAAAGTTTCTATCAATTTTATTCTCTATGTGTTTGGATATTTTTGATATATTTTCATTAACATTGTCTTTATTGCTGAAATGATTAATAGGCAGAAAAGTATCTCCTTCTATATCGCAACCTAAAGGAAATCCGATTCTCGCAAGATATTCATAAACTCCTTTTTTATTTGGTGGCAATATCTTTATGCTAATTCTTCTGCAAGATTCCAGTATCTTACTGCTTAACAATAAAGCAGAACACGGAAGTATCCATTCAACATCTGAAAAATCAAGATTTAATATTTCTCCATTTTTTAATTCTGCTTTGTCTATCTCATTCATTATGCCTATGCAATCCTGAATTTGTTTCAAAGGACTATCTGTATTTGATAGGTTACATTTAAGATTCATCTATCATGCAGATTGAGTTAATTAATAAACTTTTCTCGTTGGTTCTGCCACTCGCTCCCAACCCCAACCCCGCCAACACGCCTTCCTCGCTCTGAAGAGCTCGTCAGTCGCTCTCCCAGAACTAAAGATTTAAATATTACAGCAACTGTTTGATTAACATGATGGAAAAGCAAGAATTACAATTGTTGAAGGGATTTGAAAGAGACAGCCAATGGTTTCATGAGAATGTTGATAAACTTAGAGAACAAAACTTTACTGGCAAATTTGTTGCCATAGCTAATGAAAAACCAGTGGCCTCTGATAGAAATATTGATATAGTAATAAGAAATGTAGAACAAGAAGGCAAAAATCCAGCTTATGTATTCATAGAATTTGTTCACCCAAAAGGATTTACTCTCCTTCTATAAAAAATGAGAATCCCCCTTCAAGTTCGCGACTTTGCAGGTGGATTAAGGGCAATGGCTCAATTTCTAATTAGGTCGGAAAAGCCGCATCTATTTGGTTCGATTGAGTCTATTGTAGACACTGGAAGCCCTACAACAATCTTAGGAACGCCTGATATGAAAAGAATGGGGTGTCTCAGATACAATTAAAAGATTTAGAAAGCAGAAAAGAGCCGCACGCTTATGGTGGGGGGCAACTTAAAACTAAAATTTTAAGAGACGCAGAACTTAGGTTTGGAGAGCATTTTGAATGCAAAATGGATGTTCAAATCCCTGTAGAGGAAGTTACCGAATGTACTCAACCTACTATTCTCGGTGTCGATTTTATGGAAAAGAATAAACTCA
>JAHIEM010000118.1 GCA_018901625.1 Nanobdellota archaeon | reverse complement strand
GAAGTGCCTTCAGATTCACCCTGGACATTGACAGGAGATGAGCATGTTCAGGCAGATGATGGGCAGACAGGATATGGGGCTGATTCGTATGTTCCTAAGAAGGACATGATTGGAATGATTGTTTATGGAGTTTATGAAGAAAGGAAAAAATCCTGCTACCTATGTAGTGGGGAAAATTTTGCAGATGAATTTGATGTTGTTGTTGGAAAAGATACTATTAGACTTAAAAAAATAGGCAATTATTATTATGGTTATAAAAAGAAATTGTCTGGTTCAATTTATGTTACATTAAACTATCTGCAGGCTCCTAAGAGTTCAAATATATTTGTTGTAATAGATGGGAGCTTATTTTCACCTACAAATTATTATTTTTATAGTGATTCAAAATGCCATATCAATGGAGAGATTGAAGCAGTAGAAGTTAAAAGTCCAACAAATTATAGTCTTGTTGGGGGTGGGGAAAAAATTAATGTAATTATTGGAAAATTTTGCATTGAAAGATGTAAGACAGATGAGGATTGCTGGAGAATTTCTCAAAATATAAGTGTTGAGGAAAAACCTGTTCCTGAAGAATGCAATTTTTGCGACATTTCAAAAAAAGTTTGCACTCTTAAAAAAAATCAGGATGGATGCAAAATTTGCAATGGTTTATTTAAAAAACCCATTTTTCTTCCAATAGGAGCATATTGTTCTTATGGTGAAAGCAGTGGTAATTGTATTGCAAGTGATTCAGCTGGAGAGACAAAATGTGAGAAAAGTTCATGTGAGAGCAAATATGGTGAGCAATTTACCAAATGTGCTGGAAAAAATTTAGATGAAGAAGATAGGTGTTGTGGAAGCAATCAAAACTGTTGTTTTTTAAATGAAAATTCTGATGCAGTTTGTTGTGATAAGGAAGATTATAATTGCAAGGGATTTTCATTGTTAGGAAATAATGCAAATTTATGTAATGTGAATAAATGTCCTCCAGAACTAAATCGACCGGTTTTTTGTGATGGAGGAAAAGAAGAACTAAAAAATGCCTTTGGAATTAACTGGTGTTGTAGAGAAGGAGAGAAGTGTGCAGTTCAAACAGTTCTTTTGGATATTCGTGCCCCTGTTTGTGCAGAGGATACTTGTGTGAAAGGAGAAACATTGTGTAGAGATGAGGGAGTTATTGGGGGGAAGTTATGTTGTAGAGAAGGAGAGACATGTACAAATATTGCTCCTTCGGGAAAACTGAAAATTTGTATGCCTGAAACTTGCAAGGTCTCAGAACATTTATGTGTTGGAATAAGAGAAGTAGATGGAAAAATCAGTTTTTGCTGTAAATCTGGAGAAATATGCACTCATAGTCCAAATGGATTTCCCAAGTGTAATCCCTTGCCTAAAAAGATTCCTGTAGTAGACCCAGTATTAACTGGAGAAGTAGTTCTTTCTTTTTTCTCAGAAGAAGAGATGACATTAATTACTAATAAATCTGGTTTTTATGCTTTAAAAAATAGATTTAATTTAACTGAGACCGGTGAGATGTTTTATATTTATTCTAATAATTTTAGTGAAGAGATTGAATTTAAAATAAATAATTCTGAAAATTTAGATATGTATTTTTATGAAGAAGAATCACTTTTGGATTGTATTGTAAATCAAAGTTTTTTTGAAAACATATCAACTTCTTCTGCTGTTGTTTCTATTGATTTGGTTAGTATAAAGTGCAATGATTATGATGAAAAATTTTTAGGCACATTATTTGAGTTAGAAGACTCATTAAGAAGAGTGACTATCAATTCCATATTTGGTTTTTGGAAAAACAAAACTATTTCTCTTTTTGAAACATTAGAAAACACAAGAATATTTATTGAGAATTCTGATAAATAGGAAGAACTTCTTGGAGTGTTTTTCTTATTGTATTTATTATCTTTACGATGACAACTTTGTCAATTTCAGTTATTGGTCTTTCATTTGTCCAGGGAAAATAGGGTTTAAGGCTAGTTTTTAGCCATTCTTTAATATTTTCTTCTTCTTGTTCATACTGGATTAATCTTTTTCTTTTTTCATCTGGCGATATTCTTTCTGCAGCTCTATATTCTCTTGCTATTTCTTTATATTTTTCAGGGTTTGGATAAATTTTAATAACTTCAGAATCAGTTAAACATCCGGATAAGCCTGTTCCTGCTAATCCTGCTGATATTTCCAGAGCACTTCCTACTGCTCCTGTTCCAAGATTATCTAAACCAGAGGGCTTAATTCCATTATGAGAACATCCGCAAAAGTACAAGCATCCTGCTAAAATAGGTGCAATAAAATATTTTGCAGTTCTAGTTAAATAATTTTTATTTTCCATAATTTATACAAGGATTCATAATTTTTAAACCTTTTTATTGTTGTTACTTGCTGGAGGTTATAATGTTTTGGGATATTTTATAAATAAGGACACATATTTTTCAAAGATTCAGGAAATTTTATTCAGATGGAAATCTGGAGCCCAACTTATTAACAGCACATTCATATTTATTAGATAATGGATTAAATTGAACACAATAAACAACCTCTCCCAACCTGTTTCTTATTAATGCCTGTGTTAATCTTCCTGTTGAACTGAATGACTCGGTTCTTGTAAATTTCTTAAATTCAGAAACATTATAAGTTATTGTTCTTTTTGCAAGCCTGCCTTGTGAATTTAATTCATCTTTTCCTTCTGCAATTAAAAAGTCTTTATAATCTCTATCTTCGCCTGAATTGCTGATTTCTGCTTCTATTGGATAGATTTTTCTAAATTGATTTTGTCCTTCTTGATTAATTCCTGTGTTATTTACTCTGGCTCTAAATGTTTTTCCATCAGGAGAATATTCAAATTGAATAATTCCACTTCCCCATTCATCTCCTTGATGAGATTCATTTGAAATTCTTAAGTCTATTCCACTTTCAGATACAAATTGGTCTGCTAAGCCATCTTTATTTATGTCTATTTCTCCAATTTGTCCTGTTAAATTTTTTAATGAGGCAGAATATATTGAGCCATCTCTTGGTTGATTTCGAGGTTTATAACATCCAACTAATGAAATCCCTGCTAAAGCAATTGCTAATAATGTTTTTTTCATGGTGTTATAAAATCATGTTTCCAGCCATATTTAATCCTCTCTTCATTTCTAACTGCACCTAAAAATATTTTATCTTCATCTGAAATTCTTTCATTCATCCAAGGGAATATTAAAGTTATATTTGGATTTTCTCTTAATTCTAATTTTCCTAATTTTAAATAATCTTTTCTTTGCTCACCTGACAACCTTCTCATTTCTTCATAAGCTTGTTCGATTTTATTTATTTTTTCATCTGAAAATCCAGAATATTTATATGCTGCCTGCCTTTGCTCTCTTGCTATTTCTCTATATTTTTCAGGGTTTGGATAAATTTTAATAACTCCAAAATCATTTGAACATCCAGATGTAATTCCTACTAATCCTGCTGATAATGATTTTAAAAAGTCTCTTCGTGTTATCATAATAAGTATGGAAAAAAGAAGTTTTTAAACCTTTTTATTGTTGTTACTTGCTGGGAGTTATAATATCAAGTCTCAAGACAGTTTAATAAGCCAAGAAACCAGATTGAAACAGAAATAAGAACTTTTTTTATAATGATGGAATAGCCACACTTGAAGATACAACTCCTCTTGGAGGAGCATTTTTCCCAACTGAACAAACAGCATAACAATTAAAAACATGAAAAACATAAATAAAAACATGAAAGAAGAGAGTAAAAAGATAATTTTCATCTTAATTGTTATTGCTCTAATTATTTTAATTGCTCTTCTTGGATTGAAATTAACTGGATATGCTGTTTCTGGAGATGAAACAGGCGTAAGTGTTACAAGAATAATTAATCAGAGTGAGAATACAACAGAAGTGCAATTAGGAATTGTTTCAAGTGAAAATGTTTTAGCTATTGAAGAGCAGTTTATAGGAGAGAATTGCACTGATGATTTAACTTATTATTTAGATAGTGACATTGATATTTTTGAATTTAATAAGAACTCGGTTATATGGGTGCTTGCAAATCGTTCTGATAATTTAATTGTTAATTTGTTTTATTCTATTTCTTCTGATTGTGAAGTTAATCAGAGCGCAGGAAGAGTTTATACTTTATCTGGAGAAGAATTAAGTGAAGGTGGATTTGATAATGAAGATGAAGATGATTCTGTTGTGCCTCCAGCAGATGGCGGGACAGGGGGGACTTCAGGAGGGGGCGGAGGTGATGGGGGCGGGGGAGGCGGAGGTGCGAGAATTGTGAATGCATCTTCTAATATTCAATCATCTCCAATTGTTCAGGCAGATAATAAAGAAGAATTTGACAATATGTTTACAAGTGCTTTAGATAAATTAGCTGGAAAAGAGAATCCCTCTCAGACAGTTGACAGGCCATCGTTTATATTGTATCTTGCCTTGATAGGTACTGCTGTTATAATTGTAATCTTTTTTGTTGTCTCGTTCTTAAGGAGACCTAAGAGTTCAGATGAAAGAAAATAAGAGACTTGAGAAGACCCGCTACCTTTACAGAACTAGAAAAATGTTAAGTAAATTAAAGTTTAAATATTCTCTTTTTCTTGTTATCGGATGATAGAAGTGTGGTTTTATTCATTGGTGAGCGTATTCATAGTTAGCTTAATCTCGCTTGTGGGAATATTTACTCTTTCTATAAAATCTGATAAGCTGAATAAGATACTTATTTATTTTGTATCTTTTTCAGCAGGCGCGCTGCTTGCTGATGCATTTATCCATCTTCTTCCAGAAATTGTTAGAGAGAGCGGCTTTTCTCTAACTGTCTCTCTTTCTCTGATTGCAGGAATACTCTTGTTTTTTGTTTTAGAGAAGTTTATCAAGTGGAGACACTGCCATGACCCTGAGTGCGAGGACCATATTCATTCGTTTGCCTATATGAATATATTTGGAGATGTTGTCCATAATTTTATTGATGGATTGATTATTGCTGCGAGTTATCTTGTCTCCATACCAGTTGGAATTGCAACTACTCTTGCTGTGATATTTCACGAGATTCCGCAAGAAATCGGAGAATTTGGATTGTTGTTATACGGGGGGTTTTCAAAGGCAAAAGCACTGCTTGTTAATTTCCTATCTGCTCTTACTGCTGTTTTAGGAGCAGTTGTTGGTTTGTGGTTGGCTGGGATGATTCCTAATGTTCAGGAGATAATTGTGCCTATTGCTGCAGGTGGATTTATTTATATTGCAGGTAGTGATTTAATTCCAGAGATGCATAAAGAGACTAAAATAAGCAAGTCTCTAATCCAGATTCTTGCTCTTTTACTCGGGATTATGGTTATGATTGCTCTGCTTGCATTGGGATAAAGTCACCCGCTTTTGCTTCTACATTCTGCAATCAGTTGTTCCCAGCAGGAATCGCAGTGAATCCCTGAATCTAATCCTCTATCAATTCTTCTTACACCCTTGCTAGTGCATTCAACTAACTGGCTGTCTTGTCTTACATAAGACTGACACTGTCCTTCTTGAGGTTTATTTTCTTGATATCTTCTTTCCATGATTATGAGCGGCCCAGAGTTCGCCGCGAACCCTGAGCCTATCATGTCAGCAAAGACATGACTATGATGTTTCTGAATTAATCTTGCCTTCCTGCCATTCTTTTATTATTAATCTGGCAGTTCTGTCTATATCTATCCTATTTTTTGATAATAAAAACTTTTTCTTTTTTCCGAGCTCTTCTATCAGCAGTTCTGAATTTCCCCCTGCAGGGATATTATAGAATTCTTCTAAAATTCCTGGAAACTCCTGCATTATTCTATGAACTATAAAATCTGGCTGAGAAACTTTTTCCCAGTTTCGCGCTGAAATCTTTGTGTGTTCTGACATTTTTACTGAATCCTGCATAGAGTATTTTGCTTCGGGAATAACTCCGGGCGTGTCTAGAATGTATAAATCAGATGTGAGTTTTAGTTTTTGAATCCCTTTTGTGAACCCTGCTTCTGGAGCTGTTCTGGCTGAGGCTCTTCCGATTAGAATATTTATCACTGAGCTTTTGCCTGTGTTGGGGTATCCTACAACACCTATGTGTGTTTTAGGAAACTTTCCTGCATATTTTTTAGATTCAATCTTTATTTTTTCTCTTAAATTTGAGAGCCCTCTTCTATCCTTGCAAGAGACAAGAACAAACGGGAAGATGCCAAGACTTTCTATTGTCTCTTTTAATTTGTCTCTATCTACCAGGTCTGACTTGTTTATTACATAGATTATGGATTTGTCTGCTTGTTTTATCAGGGTTTCTAATTCTGTGTTTCTGGTTTCTTTTAGAAATCTTGCATCAAGAATCTCTAGGATAATCTCGCATTTATCTATCATTTCTTTAACTACCTTGGGAAATGCGTTTCTATGAGAATTATTCCCTTCTATTCTCCTGGTTCTTCTGCTTGAAAATGAGTATCTTACGCGCATGAGAATAAGAATTAACGAGGTTATATAAAATTACTTGTTACAATCTATTTTCAGAGAAGAGGGCAGTGAAAGATATATAAAGCTACTTTTTAAACAATGATTATGCCAATTAAGATTAATTATAAGAAATGCTGCTGGAAAGATGGAAAGTGCTCTTCATGTTCGTGCGGGAGCAAGTGCAATGGATGTGTTGAGATTTGCCCTGTTTCTGCCTTAAAGAGAGACAAGAAACTGGAGTATGATTCAGAGAGGTGTATAGACTGTGGAGCATGTGTTGAGGCTTGCAAGCATCACGCGATTTCTCTTGCTTAGAACTGTTCCTCTTCCCGGATTATGTCTAAGCCTTTCATCTTTGCTTCTAAAACTAGTGATTGAGGGCATCTTTTAGCTGAAAATGCGCAGACTACGCAGCAATGCGCAGGAGGAGTTTCTATTTTTTGCTTGCATTTTTTGCACTCTAAAATTCCTAGAAACGTGTCTTCACTTAGATTAACTCTTGACTTCTTGCTGCAGTGAGGGCAGTTGATTGTCGCAGACTTTGGAATCACCACTCTCTTTTTTCTCATTTGATAAATAAAAAAATAAAAATAACTTAAATATTGAGCTAGACTTAAAATGAATTAAATCTTGGCTTCTTTTTGGCATAGCAATCTTTACAATAGACTGGCTTGCCTTCTGTTGGCTTGAATGGCACTTCACATTCTTGCTTGCATTCTGAGCAAACTGCTTTGTGCATTTCTCTAGGCCCGTCATTGAAACTTCTTCTCTGGCCGAAGTCTCTTCTATTTCCGCCTCCGAATCTTCCCATTTGATATTTTCCTCCTGATATTACCAACATCTAGACCTCAGAAATTGTTGATTCCTGATAGTGCTCAAGATTTTGCAATCTTGACAATTAGGTTTTTAGCGCTAAATCGTATATGTCTAGAATTAGTTGAATTTGGGGGTTTATAAACTAGTGCCTTCTAAAACCAGTATGTCTCGGAACCCTGCTTCTGTGCTCACTTCCACTAAACTCTCTCTCCTCCCTGTTATCTCCTCTGTGGTCTCTGCTGCGTCCACTGTCTCGCTTATGGCCGTGAAATCCGCTCTTGCTGAACCCTTTCCCAAAACCCTTTTCTTTAGCCTCGTCAAACCATTGTATTCTTACTCTTTCTATTTTTGGAGGGGGCTCGGAAGTTATCTCTAGGTCAGGGTTTTTTAGAACTCTTCTGAAATTCTCAAAATCTCGCTGAGTTAGAAGAGATACTGCTTTTCCTTCTTTTCCTGCACGAGCTGTTCTGCCTATTCTGTGAATATAGTCTTTATCATCTTTAGGAATATCATAGTTATACACATGAGATACACTCTTTATATCAAGTCCTCTGGCTGCAATATCTGTACAGACAAGTATTACTGCTCTCTTTGAGCTGAATGTTTCTATTGTTCTTGTTCTCTTTTCCTGCGAAAATCCTCCGTGGATTGAGAGTGCCTCAATCCCGGCAAACTTGAGGTTTTTTGAGACAAAATCTGCATTTTTACGAGTATTGCAAAAAACCATTACTAAACCAGCTTTTTCTTGTTTTAGCAAGTGAACTAGTAATGAAAACTTTAGGTGGGATTCTACTTCATAGTAAACTTGTTTTAGTTTTGAAGCATCTACATATGATTCTGCAGAGATTTCTATAGGGTTTATTAGGTATTTTCTGGCAAGATAAGAGATATTCCCGTCTATTGTTGCTGAGAATAGCAAGGTCTGGCGCTTTCTTGGTATGCCTCTTATTATTTTCTCAACATCATCTATAAAACCCATATCGAGCATTCTGTCTGCTTCATCCAGAACTAATATCTTGATATAATCTGCTTTCAATGTGTCTCTTGCTAGATGGTCTAAAATTCTGCCAGGGGTGCCTATTACTATGTCTGCTGTTTCAAGGTCTCCATATTGGGGATTTATTGCAACACCCCCGTAAATTGAGACTATTTTGAGTGGCTTGTACTTAGAGAAGTGCTTTAGAGCTCTGCTTACTTGTTCTGCAAGTTCACGAGTTGGCTCGAGAATCAGAGCTTGAACTCCTTTTCCAGGAGTTGTGTTTTGGATTATTCCTGAGCCAAAAACCAGTGTTTTGCCTGAGCCTGTAGCGCTTCCTCCGATAATATCCTTTCCTTGCAAGACTGAGGGGATTGCTTTTTCCTGAATCTCACTGGGTTCTGTGAACTTGTGCTCTTCAATTGCTCTTACGATTTCTTCTGAAATTCCTAACTTTCTAAACTTGTCCATTTTATATCTAGGTTATCTGCGTCTTAGCTGTTATATGCACTAACCTGTAATTTGTTTTTTGAGAAAAAGTATACAGATATATTTTTCTCTGACCTTGTATAATACTTTCTTATTATTTTTCGGTATAACTTGATATTTTTAGAGGTTTATAAGCCTATGCATTGTGTTTAAGAATCTTCTGTTATTTCCAGATTGATTGTTTCTAACTCGCTTTTTATTTCTTTTACGAGATTTCTTGTGTTTTCCTGAAGTTTTTCTTTTGCTTTCTCCAGCTTGGTTTTTTCCTGCTCTAGAGACTGAATCTCTAACTCTATTCTTTTTATATCTGACTCTAATTCGAGAGATTCATCTATTTCCTGGAAACTATTCAGTTCTTTATTCTTTTTTATCAAACCCTCCAGGCTTTCTCTGAGCTCCTTGTTCCTAGTTTCTTCTAGAAGGGAGAGAATGCTTTCTCCATTATCTCTTTCCAGAGATATTAGAAAACCTGAATTATGCTCTTTTACTATCCTCATCTTTTTTTCATTTACGTGAAATATGCTGGCAAGATGCTTGAAGTCTATTTTTTCTTTTATCTTCTGAAACTCTTTTAATAGTTCTTGCTTTGCTTGAATGTTCTCATTCTTTTTGTCTTGAGAAGACAGATAGGCTTGCGAGTTTTTTAAAGATGAGATGCTGGTTTTTATTATGTTAATTGCCTTTCTTTTATCTTCCAAATTTAATCCTATCTGCTCCTGATTGAGGATTATCTCAGACTCTGATTTTTTAAGAGAGTCTATTTCTTCTATTTTCTTCTTGATTTTTTTGATTAGTGTGAGTTTTGTGTATACCTCTTTGTTTAAGTTTACTATTTCATTTATATCCTTTGAGAATACAGAGATTAGCTTTCTGGTTTCTCCTAACTCCTTTCCTATCAGAAACGTTGCTTTTTGGTAGGCTGGCTCTGATTTCTTGCTGAACTCTGCGAAAATAATATCCAGATGGTCAAGAGGATTCTTTTTGTTAATTTCTTTCAAGCTCTCTGCCATTTTGGCTAGGTAGCTTATATACAAAAGAAGGTTTTCTTTTACTATCATTTTTACTTTTTCTTCAACCTTTTTCTTGTTTGTGTCTATAATCTCCAGAATTTTCATCTGGGTTTCTAAATCAGATATGAACTGATTAACCCGCGAGACTATGTTCTCTGAGGCTTGCTCTTCTCTTTTCCCCAGTTCTGAACTGCTTTTTTCTATCCACCTGCCAACCTGGCTAAATTTGATTTTTTCTTTTTCTTTAACTTCTTCCTGCTTGGAGAAAATCTTCTTTAGAAAGTCTTTAATTGCCATGAATATGCTTGAATTCTAAGAATATAAAGTTTGTGAAATACGAACTAATTAGGACTACGCCCGAACCGAACGGTTAGGATTTGTTTGACGCCCTTTCGTTATCTTTATATCATATTGATATATTCTATATTTATATATTTATCTGGCTATTAGGGGGTGGCGGCAATCGTGAAGTCTTGATATTTGTAGAATATTATAATCTTAAAGTAGTGAACACATTTTAAATACCTATTTTTCCTGTGTGATCGAAGCTGACTAGGACATTTCAGTTGTCCTGAAAAGGATGTATCCATACAAGCCTCTGTCAAGTACTCAGCTATTAATACGGCGTCTGGACTATAACTCGCTGTACGAAACCTGCACTTGTTCAAGCTTCCTTATGGTGCGAGAGAGATAACCTTTAAAATGAGCTGATAGGTTAAGATTGATTTCAGCAGTTGTTTGAGGAACTCTTTCACTGAGTCCAGATGTCAGCTTCATAATCATGGCAAAGAAAAAGAGGAAAAAGCATGTTAACAAGTGCAGAAATGCTGGCAAGAATAACAAGAGCTCTAAAGTTAAGAAATTGATTAAGCTTGCAAAGTCAGGAAAAGGCAAGAAGAAAAAGAAAAGAAGATAATTTTTTATAAATTAATTCTCATTTCTAAAATTCTTCTATCGGCGTTTATGTTATATTCAATATAGAAATAGGTTATTTAGTCAAATAAATTTTCTGTTCTTGTGCTGTAATCACATTCAAATCTTGCAAATTATTAAGCTCTTCTTTTACTTTTTCTAATGATATTCCAAAGTCCTTTGCTATTTCCTCAGCTGTTTTGCCGTTATCCAAATCTTTTGTAATCTTCTTTTGCAATAAAGTAAGTCTTGGTATTTTCTTGGTTTCTTTATTTTGAGACTCATTAATCTGGTTTTCTATGCCCTGCTTTGATTTTTGCTTTATTCTATTTTTTTCTCTTAAGACTTTTTTTACATCAACTAACTCAATTTTTTTCTTATCCTTATTTTT
>JAHIEM010000117.1 GCA_018901625.1 Nanobdellota archaeon | reverse complement strand
TTATTGTTTGTTTATTTCCTGAAGAAACTTTTCTGCAGCAACGATTTCTGGAACAATCACCACCTTAGCTCCTGCTTTTTTCAGTTTGTTTACAAATGCGGGCTTATCTGCTCGGGCGTAAATTTCTATCTGGGGATTAATCTCTTTTGCAATCATAGTAACTAAGAGATTCTTTTCTGTTTCAGGCATTGCAAGAATTATTGCTTTTGCGTCTTGAATTTTTGCCTTCTTTAGAACAGATTCATCTGTGACATCGCCGTGCATCACAAAAAAGTTTTTATTGCGTTTTAGTTTTTTTATTACTTCTTCGTTTTTCTCAACAATTATACACTCTTTTTGATTGTTGCAGAAATGCAGTGCAATGTCCTCTCCAACCCTTCCACCACCCGCGATAATATAGTGACCCCTCATTTTCTTTAATCTATTCAAGAACTTGCTTATTTTTAAATATTCACCTAAATTTCCTTCAAGAAGCATGTCAAATGTTCCCCATAGAATCCACCATACGAGAAAGACTCCGAAGATTGCTAGGAATATCTCCAGGAACTTTCCAAATCCTGATTCTGCATGAAACATGAATGCGAGAGTTTCGAGAGTCATTATAAAAGATGTTTGGAAAGACATGCCCGTTGAAAGTTTAAACCCGATTGTTCCAACTGCCAACAGAGAAGACAAGAGAATAAGAAAAACTAGGACTCTTTTTGGAAATTCTCTAACTTCTACGATTGTGCCTCTGCTCATTTTATTGTTATTGGATTTGACTGATTGTAAAATTTGATTGCTCCATCAAGTTCTGAAGAAGATTCTGAATAAAGTGTTAGAATCTTCTCGCCTTTCTTTACTTTCTCTTTAAGGTGTTTGTGGAGATATATGCCTGCAAATTTATCAGCAGGGCATCCTAACAGCCTTGCGAGAGTGTTAATGCTCTTTATGTTAATCTCTTTCACTTCTCCTGATTTTTGCGAGAGAATTTGTTTTTTTATTTTTGCTTCACGCAATCCATTAAGTTTTCCTTTCTGAGCGAGAATTATCTGCTTGAATTTATTTAGCGCCTCGCCAGAATCAAGAATCTTTTTAGCCATCTGGAGACCTTTTTTAGATTTTGCCTTTCCAGTCAGTTCGAGAATCTTCCCTGCAAGAACGAGAGCGCGTTCTTCCAGCATAAAACCCGAGCTCTCTCTTTTAAGAACACTGATTACCTCTTTAATTTCAAGCGCTGGGCCGATACCGTTGCTAAGAGGCTCTTTAGTTTCAATTAGAGCGCATTCAAGTTTTACATTAAACCTTTTTGCAAGCAATTTAAATTTCTTTTCCAGGTTAAGTGCTTGTTTCTTGTTGACTTTAGCGTGCTTGCCATAAGGAATTTCTATTAGAATATACTTGCTGCCCACAGCTAATTTTTTAGACATTATTGAGGCAAGGAGTTGGGCATCTGGGTCTAGGTTCATCAAACGTTCAACCTGGATTATTTTATCATCTGCAGGAGCCAAGCCAAGGGAGCCGCCCCAAACCATGCACGCGTTAGTTTTATTAATAATCTTTTTTATTTCTGGAATTGTGAAATCCACCTTGCATATCACTTCTAGTGCGTCAGCTGTCCCAGAAGGAGAGGTAATTGCGCGAGAGGATGTCTTTGGAAATGTTAATCCTGCAGCTGCGCAGATTGAGACGACTATTGGGGTGGTTCTCCCGGGAATTCCCCCTATTGAATGCTTGTCTGCAATAAGTTTCTGTTTTAAGTTAAGCTTTTTTCCTGTATCAACTATTGCTCTAACCATTTCTTCAATTTCTTTCATAGACATGCCGCATCTATAAACTGCTGAAATAAAATATGCTATCTCTGACTCTGTAAGCGCGTTTTCAACAATATCTTGCATAATCTTTTTTATCTCTTGATAGTTGAGGGTTTTGCATTTTAGTTTTTTTGAGATTAGGGGAATACTTTGAGGAGATGTGGCGGGCTCAACATAAACCATCTCGCCTTCTTTTAGGCTGAGTTGCTGAGAAATTTCTGTTGATACTGCTATTTCATCTTCTTTTAGCATGCCTACTGCAATATCAACTACTGCAACTATTTTATGAGAATTCTTCCGGATAAGCACTCGTTCATCTACATGCATGCTTGATTTTACAGCTAGTTTTTTGTGCAAAACTGCCACGGGTCTTCCTGCTGAGAGTTTCAAAAATTTTACTTTTAGCTGCATGTTTTTCCTCTTTTGTTTATGTAAACAGACAATATGTGTTTTTATAGGTTGTGATGTTTGCTGACTTATGAACTAATCTGATATAGTAATCTGCTTTTTTCTGGATTTCTGCTTTCTTGCAGAGATGCTGAATCTTGCCTAAGAAATATTCTGTATATTCCGCAATATCCTCTTTCTGCATTTTCATCTTTGCAAGTTCCAGAATCAGGGTTATATGAATCGCATTTTAGATAGTATTTGCAGGGCATATGGAAAAATAAAAATAGAGGTTTATAATAGGTTTATAATAGGTGTATACTTGATTAGAAGATGCTACTTGGTTTGAATAAATTCTAAGAGTCTTTTGTCTTTGTATGCGTTTAGGATTACTAATAAATATGCAAGGATTAGCGGGCCGAGAACCAGCCCCATCAATCCAAAGACAATTAACCCCCCAATCATGCCAATAAGAACTATCCCCGAAGAGACATTCGTTCTTCTTGATACAATATAAGGGCGAATCACATTATCTATCCACGAGATGAATACTGCCCCGTAAAGCAAAAGACCGATGCCTGCTCCGGTGTGGCCTGAAGTTAGGAGATATACTCCTGCTGGAAGCCAGATAAGCCATGCACCAATAACAGGCATTACTGAAGCAAGAATTGCTAGAACAGTAAGAAGGAGGGCGTTTGGCACTCCGAAAATTAGAAGACCTGCGCCTGTTAGAATTCCCTGAATTACTCCAACTATTACGTGACCATAAACAACTGAGTTAGTTATTTCTTTAAACTGGCTTGATAGGCTCTTTTCCAATTCAGCAGAAAAGGGAGAGAGTCCTTTTATGTATTGTTTTAGTTTTTCTGCGTCGCGCAGTGCAAAGAAGAACACAAATAAGATGACTGTGAGCTGTAAAAGAATAATTGGGAGGTCTAATAAGAAACTAGAGAACTGGGAAAAGACCGCATTAAGAGAGTTTGAGATGAATGTATTCGCAATCGCAGACATATCTGCAGAGGATGCTTGCGGGAAAATTGCCCTTAGAGGAGTGAGAATATCTGCTTGTTGGAGATAAGAGTATGAACTGAGAAGCTGTCTCACTACTAGAGGGAATAAGAACCATATTGGGAGAAATATTAAAAATAAAAGCAAGAGCACGAGGATAATCGCAGAAATATTCTTTTCTCTAACTACTCTAAGAATCATTTTGTAAACTGGATAGAGAATGTATGCAAGAATTAACCCTGCAATTACTGATATGAGAATTGGCCAGAGAATCATCAAAGAGAGGATTAATAAAACTGCAATAAAACACAGGATAATCACGCGTTTAGAGAGAAGTTCTGCCATTGTTGGAATATGGCAGTAATGTTTATAAATGTTGTTAAATTTTTTAGTGAATGAGTTGTTTTATAAAAAAGATTTTCGATGGAGTGATTGATGAGGAAGTTCACAGGCAATTTATTAGATTTTCTAGGGGGAGTTTTGCAGGGAGGGCTGCATTAAGCTTAGTTAAGAAAGACAAAATAAAACTTGGGGGGAGTTTTGAGTTTGCAAATGATTTTGTTTCTTTTGCTGCTGAAAATGCTGATGCTAAGTTCTCTGGGATAATATTGAGCAAAGAGCAGTTGGAATTTCCTGGAAAGCCTAAATCAAGAATTTACAAGTATGATGTTAGCGAGGTAAACTCTGAAAAGGTTAGAGATGTCCGGAACAAAGCTTACTCAATGCTCCTTGATGCAGAGTCAGAAGGAATCAGTTTGAAGATGAAAAAGAAGCTGCCTAAGCCAGGAAAGAGCAGCGATTTGAAAATTGATGATAAGTTCTGCATTCTTGAATGTGATTTGAAATACTGGGAAAAACTGAGAGATTGGTTTATGTTGCCTGAATGCAGCAAGGCGAAGATTTCGCATATATATGTTATAGAAGATGTCATAGTTGACAGAGATGAGAAAGATTTTGTGAAGATG
>JAHIEM010000116.1 GCA_018901625.1 Nanobdellota archaeon | reverse complement strand
CAATAAATATATTGGCGAGAGGTAAGGAACTTGCCTCGCTGGAGAAAGCTTCCAATACTGAACAATTAGTTCAGCAAGAAGTATCTATGAAGGCAGAAGCCATAACCTTAAAATGAAAATTTTAGGTTATGGTAGTTCACTTAATACTGCTGGATTAAAAGAGAGTGCGATTTATTATAAGTTTTTGTCTGCCTTTTTTATAACTTTCTTAGGAGTTATTTTTCTTGTTCTTCTTTCTAGATGGAACAGTGAAAAGAAGTAGGGATTAGATCGGCAGATAAAGAAGAATAGATGGAAGCATTAAACAGCCCATTAAATTAGTTCTTCTTGCTCCTGATTCTATGCAGAATAATCCTACAATAGTTGAAACCAGATATAATAATAAACCTGGAAACTTTGAGAAAATTAAAATAACTATCGAGAGAAAGACTATAATTGATATTGAAAGTTTTGTGTAGTTTATTTTTGCGATGCTTCTAGAGAATATTCTTGCAAGAAAAATTGATATGAGAAAAGCGATTAGTGAAGAGATGATTACTGCCAGGATTATAACTAGCAAATTTGGAAAATTGAAATCTTTTAGAATCTCCTGTATTGCAACTGCTGCCCCTGTTCTTGATTTGCTTATTGAGTATAGTGTTATGAATGAGAGAGCCATTACTAAAAAGTTTACTGAGCCGAGGAGCATTAGGAAGCTATTGCTGTTTTCTTTATCCTGGCTTTGGAGATTAGCTCCAATAATTGCTGCCTGCGAGCTTCCTAGAGCTGGGAGAAAACTGCAGAGGGGGGATGCAATTAAACTTGTTAGAAATGTTTGTTTTATTTCTGAGAATTTTATCTTAACTTTAGTTATTTTTTGTTCTTTTAGTTTTTCTTTTTTTCTGATGCTCGATATTAAACTTGATGCTCCAAATAATCCTGATAGTAGTGGGAGGAGGGGTTGGGAATTCTGGAAAAATAAGGTTGATATTCCCAAGAAGCCTGATAACAGGAATATAATCAGAGCTTGGAATTTATTTTTATTATTTGAGATCATATAGACTGAAACTGAAATGAGAATCAGGAACATTACAAATTTTAAATAAAAAAACAATTTTGGAAGCATTAACATGAAAATAGGCGCTAGGATTATCAGGAGGGGGATTGAAATTAAACAACCTGTTATTGTGTAAATTACTGCTTCGTAACCTTTACCTTCTAGAAGAAGCTTGTGTCCTGGAAGAACACTCAGGGCTGATTCATCTGGGGCTCCCAGGAAGATTGAGGGGATAAAATCAATGAATGTGTGGGTTATTGAGAGCGAGACTATGAAAACTGCGATTGAGATTGGAGAAAAATATAGGAATAGAACTGCAAGAGAAGAAACTACGATTGCTGAGACGAGGTTTATGTGGATTCCCGGGATTAGGCCTGTGATTGTGCCGATTGCAATACCGACGATGAGGGCAAGTATTATCTCTAAAAACATCTTTCTAAGCGATATTCCCGTACGGAAATATTATTTTGACCATTTAAACTACCTTTTAGGACATCCTTTTAGGGTTATATTAATTTTATTGTCAATTAATTCAATAACCTGGTACTTGCCTTCACCTAAATTAATTATTGTTGTTTTCCCAATTTTCTTAGTTCCTGAATTCTCGTGGATATGCCCACATAAAACTAATTTTGGTTGAAACTGTTTAATTGCTTCCAATAATATCTTTGAACCTCTTCTTCCTTTGTAACTATTATCTAAATGTCCATATGGCGGAGCATGGGATACTATTACTGCATTTTGCTTAATTGATTTAAGTAAAGATATTAACTTCTTTTTTCTCCGTTTATTCTCATCGAACTTATTCCTCATCCAGGAGTCTGAATTTTTGTACATGTGAGGCTCAAAGCTCATATCAAAAAGCACAAAATTTTCATCTTCAAACTTTATTTTGCCAGTTTTTTTATAGATTAAGTTAGGATATCTTGAAAATATTTCTTTTGTTAGTTTATTTCTTGAACCTGTTAAGTACATATTTCCTCTCAAAATTAAAACAGGAATTCTATAAGAGCATATCTTTTTTACATACTCTTTAAAGAATAAATCTGCCCTCTTTAAGAACGCCTTTGGAAAATAATTAATTTTACCCTTTCTAAATTCTTTTGGAACAGGAGGCACATCTCCAACACAGATTATTATTTTAATTTGGTTTTTCTTAATTATTCCATTAAGGTTCTTAGGAATACATCCGTGAGGGTCTCCTAATACAAGTATTTTCATTTTATCTTTAAGTTTTTCTTGATTTAATAATATATCTTACTCATTTTTTATCTTTTGCACTGTTAGTCCACTCTTTATTCATTACTATGTGTAAATTTCATACGGACTAGCGTCCGTAAAGTTGTGATTTGTTATTTTTCTTCACGGTTTGAATATGCGAAAGCTTGTGATTGTGCCTGCAAAAACGCCGAGGATAAGTGCGAGGATTAGTTCGAGTATCATTCAAAAGCAAGGATTATAAACAATAAAAATCTTGTTAGATTATGATAGATGCTTTTGGACAGATAATTGCGCTTGCTTTTATACTTGTGTTTTTTGGGGTTATATTTTTCATTCTTGCAGTATTCAGTTATTTTTACGGGGCTGTTGCATTTACATTCTTATCTCTGAGGGCAAGGGATAATCATGGATGGCTCGCCTGGATTCCAATATTTGGGAAGCCGTGGCTTTCGAGCAGGCTTGCTAAGATGCATTGGTGGCCTAATTTGCTCTGGATTTTCGCGTGGATTCTGCTTTCAATTAGTTTTTCTGATTTTGTTTTTGGAAACACTTCTTTGATGAGTGGCTTGTTAGTTATTGCAGGGGTTTTGGGTTTGATATTTTTTATTTTTAATTGCATCTGGAAGTGGAATGTGTTTAGAGAGCTCGAGAGACCGGGTAATTGGGCTGTTTTTTTCATTTTGTCTGCAATCCCGGTTTTTGGAATTTTTTTATGGATTGTTTATCTAATTTTGTTGGGAATAGCTGCCTGGGGCAAGACTTATAAATCAAAGAAGACTAGAA
This sequence comes from Nanobdellota archaeon, assembly GCA_018901625.1. Classification (GTDB taxonomy): domain Archaea; phylum Nanobdellota; class Nanobdellia; order Pacearchaeales; family GW2011-AR1; genus JAHIEM01. Next base: position 4,605 of record JAHIEM010000116.1, on the reverse strand, counting down.
TTAATAATGTTGAAAGGAGGTGTGAAAGATGATGTTTTTAGAAGATTTAGCGCTTAGTGCTGCTGATAGCGCTGCTTTAGGAGGGGTGCTCGGAGGATTATTTGCAATGCTTGCTGCATTTATGATACTTTTCTTCCTAATCGGGATTGGGCTTTATATTTATGTAAGCCTGGCATTTATGGCTATTGCAAGAAAGGCAAAATATTCTACTCCTGGAATAGCTTGGATACCTGGAATTGGCCCTTTGATAATAGAATATAAGGTTTCAAAGATGCATTGGTGGCCATGGCTTTTGTTAATAGGGTATTTGTTCATGGTTATACCTGTCCTTGGTTTTTTAGCTAGTCTTGCTCTCCTGGTTTTTGCTGTATTCAGTGTTATTTGGATGTGGAAGATGTTTGAAGCTGTGAATAGGCCTGGATGGTGGGCAATTTTATCCTTGATTCCAGTAGTTAATCTTATATTATTAGGAATAGCTGCATGGAGTGAGTAAACATTTTTTATTTTTTACTATTTCTTTTATTTTTAGTTAGATTTAATAACTTTGTTTTATTATAGTGATTATGTGCCTTGGAGATAATCCTGGTTTGAGAGCATTGCCTTATGCTATATCTGGAGCAATATTTGTTATGGCTAGTGTTGTTTTGTTTCTCTTGAAGAGAAAAGCTTTGCCTTGGAGAGCTGCTAAGATTTGCCTTATGATAGTATCTGCTTTAGTGTTATTAATGGCGTATCTAGAATTGAATACTTTTTATAAGTGCGGCTAATTTACTCTTCAATTTTGATTGTTTCTGCGTTAATCTGAGTTATATTGTTTTTCTGAGTAACTGCGCCGAATGCTGTTATTTTCTGGTTTTTCTTTAGTTTTGGGCAGTCGTAGCAGACTACTGCAATTCCGTTATCAAGTGTTATTATCTTGAATTCGTATAGTTCTTTTACTGAAACAATTTTTCCAGAAACTTGGGAGTAATCATTTTCATTAAAAGTTACTTTTCCTGACACTTGTTTCGGGCTTGGATAGAGAAATGCGAGCAGGAGAAGAAAGATGCCTACTAGTGAAAGGATTAGGAAGATGATTGCAATCTTTTTCATGCTAAGATTAATCAGATATTCTAATTAAATGTTTCTGTTAGATAGATTGAGTATACACTCTAAGAAATTGCTGAGAATAGAAAGACTTATTAATAAAAGGACAGTGGATTTTTGATGAAATCCAGCCAGAAAAAACCTAATGATTTAGGAAGAACAGTGGATTCTTTAAAACAACAACTTACTGGAGCCGGGCAGAGACAATTTCATTCAGGCTACAGGTTGCCTTCACCTAGCAGGAGCGGAGCAAGGATGGGGTCTTTGGTAGATAGATATGATTCTGTTTGCAGTAGTGCGGGAGAGGGTGCTTATCAATTAGGCAGGAATGGCACTGTAAGGGGAATCTCATTGTAAATTAATTCTAAAAAATTAAAGGGGTTTGAGCTAGCTTGAGCTTTAAACAATAAATTTAAGAATACTCTGTTCTTTTAAAAAGAGACATGATGGGAAAAATAAAATGGATGTAAAAACGAGATTAGATTTGATAAAGAGAAATCTTCAGGAAGTAATTGGGGAGAAAGAGCTAGACGAGCTTGTTAAATCTAAGAAAGAGATTTCTGTATACTGGGGGACTATGCCTACTGGGAGCATTTCTATTGCTTATTTTTTCCCTATGTTAAAGGTAGCTGATTTTTTGAAAGCAGGAATTAGAGTTAAGATTCTGCTTGCTGATTTGCATGCTGCTCTTGCTGGAGTTTCTTGGAGTATACTCGAGAAGAGATATGATTATTATGCAAGAGCGATTACGGGCATACTTAAAACGATTGGAGTTGATGTAAAGCACTTAGAGTTTGTTAAGGGAAGTGATTTTCAACTGAAGCCAGAGTATTTTCACGATGTTTTAAGGTTGAGCACTATGACTAGTATTAATGATGCAAAACATGCTGCATCAGAGGTTGTTAAGCTTGGAGATAATCCTAAACTTGCAGGAGTAATTTATCCTTTAATGCAGGCTCTGGATGAAGAATACCTTAAAGTTGAAGCTCAGTTTGGAGGCATGGACCAGAGAAAGATTATGGTTTATGCAAGAGAGTATCTGCCCAAGATAGGATTTAATCCTAGAATAGAACTAATTAATCCGATAATTCGGGGATTAGTCGGGGAGAAGATGAGTTCCAGCATAGAATCAAGTAAGATTGATCTGCTTGATGATGAAGAGAAAGTCAGGAAGAAGGTAAATGGGGCAGAGTGTGTTGAGGGAGATCCTAATAATGGGATTATGGCTTTGCTAAGATATTTTATTTTTGTATTAAAACAAGATAATAAAGAAAAATTCTTTGTAAGAAGGGATAAGAAGTTTGGAGGCGATAAAAGTTACTCTAGTTACGAAGAAGTTGAGAAAGATTTTGTTGCAAAGAAGCTTCATCCTCTTGATTTGAAGAATGCTGTTTCTGGAGAGATTAATAGTATTTTAGAAAAATTGAGAAAAGACAAAGAACTTGTTAAGCTGCATAAGGAAGCTTATTCTTAATTATTTTGTGTGAAACTCTACAATATCTTTATCCTTCAAAATATGTTCAAGACCAACTTTTTGATTTGGAAACTTGCTTGAGGGGCCTGTAACTCTTGCTTCCTTGACACTTGCTGAAAAGCCGTGAAAAATTTTATCTGCAAGCTCTTTTACTGTTGCTCCCGGACTGGCAATTACTGGGTCTTTGTCTGCCTGCTGTTTTGGCTGTTTTGTGTAAATTCTTATTTTATTGAATTTTTGGAAAATCTTTTCTTTTAATAATTCAGAGTTTTCTCTTGTGATTGATGAGAAAAGAACATAATCTAATTTGTTTGATTTTAATCTTGCTTCTGTTTTTCTTTTTTCAATTTCAGTAAGGATATCGAATTTATTGAAGATAATCAATCTGTTTCCTGCTGCTTTCTCTACGAATGGACTTATCTTGTTAAGCTCTTCAATGTTAGTTATTACAATTAACAAGACATCTGAGGTGTTTGCTATTCCTGAATCAAAATATTCTGATTCAACTGCAGGCATGTCTACTAACTGGATTTTTACTCCTTGAAAATCAAGTGTCCCGATAATAGGGGTTTTTGTTGTGAATTGGACTGAAGAAATTTCAGGGTTTGCATTAGTTAGGCTTGAGAGAATGCTCGATTTGCCTGAATTAGCCAAGCCGATTAGAACTGCCTGCAGTTCTGCTTTTTTTATTCCTGCTTTTCCTGAAGATTTCTTTGTTTTTTTAATTCTTTCGAGTTTTTCTTTTAGCTTGATATACCTTGTTTTGAGATTTGCGCGCATTGACTCCCCTGATTTATGTTTTGGAGCTTGGCGAATCATTTCTTCTAAACATACAAGACGCTCTTCATCACTAGATGCCTGAAGATAGTGTTTTTCAGCTTGCTGGTATTCTGGAGATTGGTTAGTTGAGGCCATGATCTAGATTATATTGTTGAGTATAATAATGTTTTTATATGCATGCTCTATGTGAAATTATGAAAAGTTTTTTAGCTGGAATAGCGATTTCTTTGTCTTTAGCTGGATGCTCTTTTGAGGGAGAGATAGTGAGGAAGATTCATGAACCTGAATCTAGGCGCGTGGAAATGCGCAATTTGGCGCTGAGTGATGGAAATCGTGTTTTTAGAGGGAGAATTCCCATATTGTATATTGACGACGAGGATAATATTATTGATGTCAGAGGGAGGAATGAGGAGAGAAGATTTTATATTAAGGATAATAACGTTTGGAATTTGCTTAGAGCGGGACAGAGATTTAAGTACGATTCTGAAACATCTGAAGAGAGCGACCCTACTTTGATGAGGAGGATGTCTGAGGGAGAATGGAGGGAATATAATGGGCATTAGAACAACATTAATAGGATTAGTTTTGGGAATTTCTGTCTTGGGATGCGCTGATGTCAGAGAAGGGCTGGTTGTTAATAAGCAGTATGTTGCCGCCAAGGAAGGAACAAAGATTATTTCTTATCCTCCTGCTGCTCTTATTGGCTCACTTCTTCTTCATCTTGCCACAAAGTCTCCTGAAAAGCATAATCTTTTTCTTGAGTGTTATGATTTTGAAAGAGGAAAGATGGTTAATGGCAAGTTTGATGCTGGAAGAGCCGCGTATAACTCTACTGAAGTTGGAGATTGGTTTATTCATGCTTCTGACAGGGAGAGATTCAGGGAACTGAAGGATTTCAGCGAAAGGGTTGGAAAATAATCATTTGAATAAGTTTATAAACTTTTGAGCAATGGGAACTTTATGAAAAGGGGTGTTGTGCTTGGAGTACTGGTTTTGTTTGTTGTTTTAGTATTATTATCTGTGAACCTTGCCTCTGCTTCGTGGTATTCTGATTTATGGGGAAAGATTACTGGGAAAGTTGTTACAGAGGAGATTGGGTGCGGGTTTTATAGCTATATGACTCCTGTTAATTGACTCCTGTTAATGTTTCAAATACCGCTCATTATTCTTCTTATGTCAGAGATTAAAACTGCATCCTTTATGTCAGAAATGCTGTTGACTTAGCGCATTTCTGAGCACCCTAAAATTTCAGATAGAAATTTTTT
>JAHIEM010000115.1 GCA_018901625.1 Nanobdellota archaeon | reverse complement strand
TGTTCCTGCTGCGTCTAGAAGCATAATTGAGTCAGAGATTTCTAGCAGCAGAGGGAGATAATTTTATAGAAAGGTTTTAGTTCTGGGGAAATGAAGCAAGATTATTTGCAGAGTTATGCCAGAAGAAAGGAGTAAGATTAAGAAAAGTATTTCTATTAGACCCAACTTATGTTTCAAGACCATTTCCTGAGAAAATTCCTAAAAATGTAAGAAGAGTTGTTTGTTATAGAAGCGATGAGCCTGTGTGGATTGTTGGAGGAGGAATTAGAAAGTAGATTTTATCTGTTTATAATTTTTAATTATACATTATTTTTTAGAAGTTATTGCTTATTTGAATTTAGCGGAGTTAGATAATTGCATTATACGCAAAGTTTAAATTAGTGTTTTCTATTTATTTTTATGATTCGTGATTTGAGGAAACAATTAAAAGAAAAATATAACAAAGAGAGAGCAGAACATTCAAAAAGATTTTTTAAAACTGGAAAAGGGGAGTATGGGGAGTGGGATGTTTTTTATGGTTTAAGTGTTCCTGAAACAAGAGAGATTGCTAAAAAATATATTTTAAATTTAAATGAGATTCAGGAGTTATTAGATTCTGAAATTCATGAAGAGAGATTTGCTGGATTGTTAATTTTAATTAGCAAGTATGAAAAAGATGATGATAATGAAAAAAGAAAGATATTTGATTTTTATTTGAAAAATGCTGAAAAATCAAGAATTAATAATTGGGATTTAGTTGATTTATCCTGCCATAAGATTGTTGGAGATTTTTTATTAAATAGAGAAAGAGATGTTTTGTATAAATTAGTTAATGGAAATTTATGGGAAAGAAGAATTGCTGTTGTTTCTTGCTTTGCTTTTATTAGAAATAAAGATTTTCAAGATATTTTGAAATTATCTGAATTAATTATTAGTAATAAGGAAAAGCACGACTTAATTCATAAGGCTGTTGGGTGGATGTTGAGAGAGGTTGGGAAGAAAGATGAATCTGTTTTGATTTCATTTTTAGATAAATACTTGAGGCAGATGCCGAGAACAATGTTGAGATATGCTATTGAGAAGCTTGATGAGAATTTGAGAGAGAGGTATATGAATGGAGAGATAGAATGATAGATGCAGAGAAAATAAAGATAAATGAAATATTTACATCGATACAAGGAGAGGGTCCTTCTGTTGGTTGTCCCTGTATTTTTGTGAGGTTAGCTGGTTGTAATTTAAGTTGTTGGTTTTATGACACAAAATATGCTTTAAAGGATGGCAGACTCACAGGGTGGCAAGAGGTAGCAGAAAAACTCAAACTATCTTCTATAAGAAGATACGTATGGACTGGAGGAGAACCATCTCTTCAAATTAAAAAGATTATAGAAAAATTAAAAAAAGATGGATGTGATGCGAGGCATGAAATTGAGACTAATGGAACAATAAAATTTAACCCCAAATTGTTTGATAAAGTTATTATTTCACCGAAAGTTGAGAGATTAAGAAAAGGGTTGGTAAGATGGTTTAATAGACATCCGAATGTGTATTTTAAATTTGTTTGTAAAAGGAGAGAGGACTTCGTAATGTGGAAAGATTTTGTAGAGAACAACCGGCTGCATTTAGATAAAAGCAAAATATATTTTATGCCAGAAGGAGTTTGTAACGACGAATTACAAAAGAGAGGAAGATGGTTGGCAGAATTATGTGAAGCCCATAATTACAATTTTTCACCAAGACTCCAAATATGGTTAGGGATTAGATAATACAACCTGATTAAACTATGTTCTAGAGTATAGAAATGTTTAAATAGCAGTATATATTAGTTTATACTAATATAAACTTAAGAAAATGGGGCACAAGCTTATAAAAGATATAGACGAAGAAACTTGGAGAAGATTTACAGGATATTGCAAGGCTAAAGGGAAAAGAGTTTCTGAAGCATTAAAGGAAATTCTTGATTCTTATTTAAAGAATAAAATAAAGTAAAATGGCAGAGCTAATGTCTGGGGGATACTCAATTTATAGTGATATTGTTATCGATAATAACGTACTTAAGGAATTGTGCAAAAAAGAGCAGATATTGACTCATTTCGAAACAAAAGTCAGTACAATGTCGCATTACCCTTATGCTACTTTTTTAGCGAAAGAAAGACATTTGACCAGTCTCAAAACAAAAGATGTTTTGATAATGAGGGCTGTAAAAGATAATAAAAAATTTGAATTTGTGTCTAAACTTTATAAATGGGGAAAATTCTTAGTTTCAAAAGAAGCTGTTAATGTGCTTGGTATAAAAAATCAAGAAATTATTAAATTTGAAATTATCAAAGAAAATAAAGACATGGGGACTAAAAATAATTGTTTAGATTTATCTGAAATTGAAGGCGTTTATAAAATCTTTAGAGAAGATAATCTTATTACATTGTATAAAACTGGTGGAACCTCAATTACTCTACCAAGATTCATAGAAATTACTCCTGATTTAATAGAATTATGTTTCCTTGTCCATGGAGACGGAAGTTATAAAGAAAAATTATATTTTGTAAACAAAAATCCTGAATTACATAGATTCGTGATTGATAAATTTTACGAAGTTCTTAAAATACCTAAGGAAGTCTGGCGGGCAAGGTTATTGTTTAACCATGATTCTGATTCTTCTATTGCAAAAGAAAAATGGAAATATGACTTGGGTTTGAGAGAGGAACAATTTTACCCCTCTATTTCCAAATGTGTGCTTAATACTTCTGAGTCCGGAAATCTAAGAATAGTTATAGATAAATTAATTGCGGCCAGAGTGTTCAGATACATTTTCGAAAAACTAAAGAATTTAGATGAAAAACAATCTCTTTTTGCACTTAATGGCTTATTATTTGCTGAAGGTGGGGCAAGCATAGAAAAAAATGGGATACATAAAATAACACTCAGTTTTAGCCAACAGGAAAAAGAAATGTTTGAGAGTGTATTAAGAACTGCCGGAGTATTTGAACTTGCAAAAGTATCTCAAAATTCAAGATTCTGTATAGAGGGATGGGAAAATCATTATAAACTCTTCAGAACATTCTTTAGTAATGAAATCGTGCCTTTTGATATTCATTCTCAAAGATGTAGAAATGCTTTAGGTGGTTTCTTGAATCATAGCTTTACAAAAACTATGGAAAAATATCTTGGTGTTTTGAATAAGGGTGATAGTTTTACTATACAAGAAATCATGAAAGATTTAGGTCACAGAAATACATCCCTACGCGGGACATTAAGAAAAAAGCAATATTCCCGATTCGTCAAATTTGATGAGAGTAGAAATCCTTTTAAAATATCAATAACTCAAGAAGGAAGAGACTTTTTGATGCTAACTAAAAAGATACGGGAGGTTTATAATGCAAAATGTAGACTTAAACAAAGTTAAGAAAGAAAAGAATATGAAAGATTTGCTTGAATTCTGCATAATCAATCTGGATAAGCCATCTGGGCCAACTAGCTTTGGAACTGACTTGATTGTCAGGAAGATGCTCGGGGCAAGAATTGCCAGTCACTTTGGGACTCTAGAATAACTTTAAATTATCAGAGAAATCCTCAAGTAACAGGGGTTTTGCCTATTGCACTGAATAAGGCATGCAAGCTCCAGGAGTATTTCATGCACAGAAATAAGAAATATGTTGGTGTGATGAGAGTTCATAAGGAGATAAAAAAAGAAAAGCTTGAAGAGGAGATAAAAAGTTTTATTGGAAAGATTAAGCAAACACCTCCTGTAAAGTCTAGAGTTAGGAGAGAAGAGAGAGAAAGAGAGGTTTTTTCCTGGGAGATTTTAGAGCAGGATGGAAAAGATTTTTTGTTTTCGTGCGAGGTTCAAGCTGGAACTTATATCAGAAAATTGATAAGTGATTTGGGCGAGAAAATCGGGGGGGCGCATATGCTTGAATTAAGGAGAGTTAAAGCTGGAATTTTCTCTGAGGATGATGAAAATTTTGTGAATTTATACGAGATGGAAAAAGCTGTTAAAAATTTTCTTGGAGGAGATGGAAAAAAATTGGGGGAGATAATCATTTCTGGAGAGGAAGCGATTAAGAAGGTTCTTGATGTTGTTCAAGTTAGTGAAAAATGTTTGAAAAAGCTTTACAATGGGAGCCCGATATTCAGAGAGTTTTTAGAGAGTGAGATTGATTCTGATAAATTTGCTGTTTTTTCTGGAGAGGTTTTTATAGGGGTTTATAAAAGAAAACAAGAGGGGAATATTCTGGCTGTCCCTGAATTTGTGTTCATCTAATGACTCTTCCCGAAGCTAAACTAGAAATGTAATCAACAACATCTCCAATGGTTCTCATCCTTCCTGAGTCTTCATCTTTTAACCCCAAGTTTAATCTTCCCTCGATACTGCATAACACATTATTAACATCTAATGGGGAGAGATTTAAGTCTAGATAGAGATTATGCTCATTGCAAACTGGGCGAGTTCTTCTGCTGGCTGGAAGATACTTTCTAATATTTTCCAGCACTGTTCTCCTAATCTCTTCTTGGTTCATGGCTTTTATTGAAAAAAGGAATTTATAAAGTTATTTAAATAACTTATTTCTAGATAGTTCATGAGAGAGTTTATTTATTTTTCTGGCAAGGCAAGAACTTCTGGGAATTTTTCAGATAATCTCATGGAGGCGGGGAGAATGGATATTGCCTGTCACGTGCTGATTAATACTTTCTTCCTCTCTCATCAGCTAAGGAATAATGTAAAGCTTCATATGGTATTTTACGGGATGCCTGACCCTCCAAAACATTTAGAACTCTTTCCGAGCAAGAAGCTAAGAGAGGAGGATAGTAAGATGGATATAAGCAAGAAAGATGTTGCAGGATTAATAAAGAAGATGCTCTATAAGTACAAGCCTGGAATGAAGAATGAAGTATCTCCTGGCTATTGGATTGAGAAGAAGAGTTTGTTTGCAGTTATTGATGAACTAAAATCAGAAGGAAAAGTTGTCTATGTTCTAGACGAGAAAGGAGAAGATATCAGAGACATAAAGATTTCAGAAGATTGTGTTTTCTTATTAGGAGACCATGATGGCTTGCCTGCGAAAGAGCTGAAAAGACTGAAGAAGATATGCGTGCCTGTTTCTATTGGAAATAAGACTTATTTTGCGAGCCAGGTTGTGAGCATTGTGAATAATGAGCTTGATAGAAGAGGTATTTAGTCTTCTTCCCATCTCTCCCGCAAATCATTCTTGTATTTAAAAAATCTCACAACATCCATCTCTTCTGGAGAGAGCATTGTTGAGAGGATTCTAAACTCCCTGTCCGAACTTATCACTTCATCTTTAACTCTTTTTGTTTTATACATTTTTTATCCTGGCTGGATAAACCCGTGAAAATCTTTCGCTATTTTCGGGTGTTGTAATCTCTCACTATTTTAAACCCTTGAAGAGGCTCATTTGCAAAGTAAATTAGATTTGCAGTGAGCCTCTCTGGGTGAAAAGAGGTGTATGATAGAGCTAAAACTATGGCTTTTAAAGCAATTGTGAAGGCGATTTCTAGATAAGGATTATAGATTCAAAATTCATAAGGTTTTTAAAGAAAAACCTGCTTTTCGAGGATAAGGAAAGGATATGAAAAATAAGATTTTTCAATTACTCGAGTTAGGAGGTAAATCTTCGTAAAATGAAGATAGTATTTGCTCCAGAATGGTTTCTTGAAAGTGATGTGATAATTGATGGATTCAGTTTTTTAGTATTACTCGCTTTTTTTATACTCTCCTATAAGAACTATAAAACCAGCAAGAATAAAAATTCATTATATCTTGGAATAGGTTTTTTGTTGATTGCTGTTGCAGAACTTGCTATGATTCTTACTAAGCTTGTTTTGTACTATGATACAAGTTTTACGCAGAGTATCGGGAAGATGATTGTGACTTACCATGTTGTGAACTCTGTAGATATTTTTTATTATATTGGGTTTTTCTTTCATAAGTTTCTGACTCTCTGGGGTTTGTATATTATCTATAGAATTCCTCTAAAGAGATATATTGGGAGTGATGCTCTGCTTGCAGTATACTTCATCCTTATCTCTTCGTTCTTTGGAAATACATTTTATTATATTTTCCACCTGACTGCCCTTGTCTTTCTTGTGATGATTATCTCGAGTTATCTTGAAGTATACAAGAAAAATAAGTCTAAGAATACTAAGGTATTAATTGCAGCATTTTCTTTATTGGCTCTTAGCCAGGTAATCTTTATCCTGTCAACACTTAAGGTTTGTTATGCTATTGCCCAGATAGCCCAATTAGTAAGCTATATAATCTTGCTTTTCCTTATGATAAGGATTCTTAGACCAGAGAGAAGAGAACAATATGGAAGACAAAAAAAGAAGCAGAATTGAGATTATCTCAGATATTCTTGCTATTATTCAGTCAGCAAGAGGGGGGAAGATTAAGCCAACTCATCTAATGTATAAAGCGAATCTCTCGCATAATCAGATGAAGGGGTATTTGCAGGAGCTTGAAAAGGGAAAGCTGACTGATAAAGAGACAGAAGCAGGCAAGACAAAGATAGTTATTACTAAGAAAGGCAGAGATTTTCTAGCTAAGTATGCTCAGATGAGGGAGTTTGAGAAGACATTTGGGCTGTGATTGATTGTACTTTGTCATCACAATTAAGTTTATAACTATGAGGCAGATAAGTAACTTATGAAAAAAGCTGTTAAGGTGTATTATAGAGGGACTGTGCAGGGAATTTTCTTCAGGCAGTTTATTAAAGAGAGTGCTGACAAGCTGGGAATAAAAGGTTTTGCAAGAAATCTGGAAGATGGGAGAGTTGAAGCGTGGCTTCAGGGAGAGAGTGATAAAGTTGATGAGATGATTGAGGTTTGCAGGACAGGACATAAACACGCGATGGTGAAGAATGTTGAAGTTAAGGAAGAGAGACTGCAAGATGATTTTAGGGACTTCAAAATTCTTCATTTCTAAGAGAATTTTGACAAGCTCAGAAATTCCAATTTGGGGATAATTTCTGACACTTCAAAATTCTTCATTTTTGAGATAATAAGCCTTATATACTCATATTTTCTAAATTGATTATGGGGAGAGAAGAAGAGATATTGAAAGAAAGACTTAGAAAAATTGAGGAATTGAGAAAAGTGGGCATAAACCCTTTCCCTTATTATTATAACCAGGAAAATCATGCTGCTGAACTGCAAGAAAAATATAAGAAACTCAAAAATGAATCTAGGACTAAGGATAATGTTAAAGTTGCTGGCAGAGTGATAGTAATACGGGATATAGGGAAGCTAGCATTCATTAGTTTGCAAGATGGGAGCGGGAAGATACAGGTGCAGATACAGCAAGAATTAACTCCTGAAAAAGAGTTTGATTTTTTCAAAAAGTATATTGATTCTGGAGATTTTATTGGTGTTGAGGGGGCAATTACACGAACTAAACGAGGAGAATTAACTGTTCTTGCGGGTAAGATAGAGTTGCTAAGCAAGTCTCTAAGACCCCTGCCTGAAAAATGGCACGGATTGCAAGACAAAGAAGAGAGGTACAGAAAGAGGTATCTTGATTTAATAATGAGCCCTGAAGTTAGAGGGGTTTTTGTGAAGAGGAGCAAGATTATTAATGCAATACGTGAATTCTTAAACTCGAGAGATTATTTAGAAGTAGACACTCCTGTCCTGCAGCCAATTTATGGGGGGGCTGCTGCAAAACCATTTCTAACTCATCTAAACGCACTAGACATGAAACTCTATCTGAGAATAAGCAATGAACTTTATTTGAAGAGATTAATTGTGGGTGGTTTTGAGAGAGTCTACGAGTTTGCAAGAGATTTTAGGAATGAAGGAATTGATAGAACACATAATCCTGAATTTACACAGGTTGAATTATATCAAGCTTATGCAGATTACAATGAGATGATGAAGATTTGTGAGGAGTTGTGGGGATATGTTGCAAAAAAAGTTCTTGGAACTACTGAGATAGACTATCAGGGGAATAAGATTAACTTGAAAGCTCCTTGGCAGAGACTCTCCATGAAAGAAGCAATAAAGAAGTATGCTAAGATTGATGTTGATTCACTTGATGATGAGAAACTTTCTGAGATTATTGAGAAGAACCGTATTAAATCAAAGGGAACTATCAGGGGGTGGATGATTGCGTCTATATTTGAGCACTTTTGTGAGAAGCACTTGATTCAACCAACATTTATCTATGATTATCCTGAAGAAACAACTCCTTTATGCAAGAGCAAGAGGGGGGATAGCCTGACTACTCTAGTTGAAAGATTTGAGCTGTATATTCTGGGGATGGAGATTGGAAATGCTTACTCTGAATTGAATAATCCTGTTAAGCAGGAGATACTGCTTGAACAGCAGGCAAAGGAATTGAAGAAAGGCAATGAAGAAGCTAATCCTATGGATGAGGATTTTGTAGATGCGCTTGAAGTGGGAATGCCTCCAACAGGCGGGTTGGGGATAGGAATTGATAGAATGGTTATGCTGCTGACTAATTCTAGTTCTATAAAAGATGTTTTGCTATTCCCGTTTATGAAACCTCAGGAACTTGATAATTAGGCTTATAAAGGGATTTAACATATTATGAGAGAGGTGCATAAAAGTGATAATAGACAAGGTTTTACTCTTGAAAATAAATTTTATTGAGAGTTTTGGTTATTTCCTTGTGTTTCTTGCAACATTATTTGAAGCTTCTCCGTTTATAGGTATTTTTATTCCAGGTTCTATTCTGATATTTCTAGCTGGGTTTGCAGCAAAGCTGCAGCTAATGAATTTTAAGATTGTTGTTTTTTTAGCTATTTTAGGGGCAATCCTTGGTGATGTTGCTGGCTATTTATTTGGGAAATATTGCGGGAAAGAGTTTTTACATAAGTACGGGAAGTATTTCTTGATTAGAAAAGAGTATATTGAGAAGAGCTGTGAGATTGTTCACGGACATACTGGGAAGAGTCTTGTTTTTGGGAGATTAAATCCTATCACTAGAAGTGTTGCTCCGTTTATTGTAGGTGCGCATAAAGTTAAATTTGGGAAGTTTATGTTTTTCAATATTATTGGAGGAGTGTTGTGGGGGTTTGTTTTTGTTTCTCTGGGTTATATTTTTGGGAATAGTTATCAATTTGCACTAGACTATGAGAAGTGGATTGTTATTGCAACTGTTTTTCTTATACTTGCTTACTATCTGTATTATTTCATTAAGATGTTTTTCAAGAAATCTAATAGTGATTGCATAACATCAAAAAAACCTTGAGTTGTGACTCTGCCTGTGAAGTGTGCAGTTTACTTTTCTGACATAATTATCTTTTCAGGCTTGCTAATGAGGTTTTTACATGTGTTGCGTGAAAGAACCACCTGCACTGGTACTCTCCTTCTCCAAACTGCCCTATTAGTTTAGAAACAGAGTAGAGTCTTCCCACAATATGGTCTTTGTCTCCTGCATCTATTGCAAATCCTTTTCCTTCTATTAACCTGCCTGAAGGAGAGTAAATCATCATATTTGCTGCAGTTGTTTCATTATTCTTAGCAAAACAAAAGAATCCAACTAAGTCTCCTGGATAAAATTCATAGGTAGGATACCAATCATCAAATTTCAGTTCTGGAGGAGAGTAGGTTGCCTGGTCTATAACTGCTGCCATAAATTCTGAAGAGACATTCACTTTTCCTTCAAGTTCTTTGTGGGGATATTTTAAAGTTCTGACTCTGTACCATTTTTTCATGTCTTCGTGAGAAACCTGTCTTGGCTGTTGGATTGGTTGCTGAATAACTTGCTGTGGGATTGGTTGCGGATGATGGCTATATCTTTGATAATTTCTGTTGTACGCGCATCCTGCTGTCAGCGCGGCTGTAAGCAGTAATGAGGATAGCTTTGAGTTCATTTTAATTTCTTTTTCGCGTGTATCCTTTTTTATTTAATTCTTTATTCCATTCAGCTGTTTGCCGCCTCCAAGCTTCCTCGCGAATCTGTTGAGCTCTGATTTGAGAGTGTCTCCTGTCTACTGGATTATTAAAATCTGCGCCTCTTGTCTCTTCTAAAATATGCCTCTCTATCTGCTCAGAACTCCTGAATACTGTTCGGGGTGTGTAAGCATTTTCTCTCCACATTCTTCTTTCAGGATTAACATGCGGAGAATTATTTCTGAGGGGATTGCAATCAGGCGCATAGTTAGGATTTCTCTCCCATAGATAAGGATTTTCTTGCTGAACATAAGCTGGCTGTTGGGCTTCTGGCTGAGAATATCCTGAATATGAGACATAATATCTATTTTGCGGGAAGCAGCCTGGCAAAAGGCTGGCTAGTGAGATTACAGCTCCTGAAATAAAATTTGGCATTAGTTTCATGAACTTATAGCATCTTGAAATATTTAAATTTTTGCATATGTTTAAAAATCATAAATAGCTTAATTAAGAATGACAGAGCTAATAGTTAAGAGCAAGATAAAAGAGGCTGTTCCTGAATTGCAGGTTGCTGCTGAGGTTGCTGATGCTTTGAATAACTGCGTTCTTGAATTGCTGAAAAAAGCTTCAGAGAGAGCAAAGGCTAATGGGAGAAGAACTTTGCAGGCGAGAGATTTATAATTTTGCAGAATATAAATGCTTTTAAAGTCTGGAAGACAGATTAAATAATGGAATATGACGCTAGATTAGAAGAGAGGTTTAAAGGAGAGGGGCTAGGAAAGAGGCAAATTTCTAGAAGGATAACATCACTTGAAAAATGGCTTGGAGTGGTCCATGCCAGCCAGCCAAGAAAAGGAGAATTAACAATGAGGACTCGTTATCAGGACTTATGTGCAATCTATGCAAGACGACATGCTGAAGATTAATTGATAAGTCTTTTAGTGACCTAACTAATATCCTCTCCCTTACATCTACTTAATTATTATTCTTATCCATATAAGTTTTTTCAGTTATTTTCAAGTTTAATTGGTTTTCTTAGATTTTTCAGCTTTTGGTTTGTTAGGGTTTGTTCTAAGATAAGCTATTTAAAGCTGGGAAGTCTATCAAGGAAATGAGCAAATTTCCTGAATTAAGAAAATCTATTGATTCTGCAAGAGTCATAGAATTACCTCAAAGTGGTTCAAAGACTTACAAATTTAAAACTTTTGCTTTTGGAGAACGCGGAACAAAAATAACTGCTGAACTTCTAAAAGAAATTGTCGAGGGTTTGTGCGGGTCTGTAAAACAAAACTTCCCTAATTTTGATTATGTAGTTTCTCCAGAGCCAGGGGGGCATACCTGGGGAAGTTTAGTAGCTCTTAAATTAGGCAAACCAATCAATCTCTTGAGAACAAACCCTTCTTATGAAGATGGAGAATTAGAAGTTCCAAGAAAAACAGGTTATTATCAGCACAACCTTTATTTCAATCATTTCAAGAAAGGAGATAGAGTTTTGATAGTTGATGATGTTGTCAGTACTGGTGGAACCCTTAAAACAATTTTAAGCAAATTAAAATCTCAAGGAATAATGGTTATGGGAGTTCAAGTTATTTTTGCTAAATCAGAAGATTATCAGAAAATTGAAAAAGAGTTTTCTGTGAAAGTGAAATTTCTTGAAAAGAGCAGAAATCAAGATTAACTAAGAAATCTCCTCATGCAGTAATCCACTAATTCCTCATCAACTATCTGCCTTGTTTCTGTTTCTGTTCTAATCATGAATATCTTCCTGCCTGCGAGATTCAGGAAGATTCTGGTTTTGCTTGGCTTGATTTTTATATTCAAAAGCAGCCTGCCTTCTATCTCCTCAAATTTCATTGTGAGATACTCATTAAGCATGTTGTAAATCTTCTGCGGGAAATAGGAGCGGATTATATCATCTATAATCATTCGTTTATACCCATCATTAGTTGAATCTTTTTCAAGTGCTTTTAATTTTTCTAAATCTGGATGGATTCCTGCAAGCTCAAACTCATTTTTCTCGTTTTTCTTTTCCCTGACTCCTATTACTAGATTTCCTCCTTCTGAATTTAACAACGCTGCAATTGATTTTGCTATTATTACCTTTGATGTTTTCTGCCTGTATGTTCTTAAATCTGGAGATTTGCTCTTATCTATGTCCTGGTCTTTATAATTAAGACTCCATAAAGCTTCTGATTTAAACTCGCGCTGGTAACTCTCTCCCTTTTTCACAAGATTCAGTATCTCAGATTCGGGCTTGAATGAGAATATTTTTTTTACTCTTCCTATTTCTCCTGACTTAAGAAGAACAGTTATTCCTTCTGGGTGGAAATCTTTCTTTACTGCTATCTCATCAACAATTCCTAATGCTTTTTTCCCTGCTTTTGTGATAATTCCTACTTTTATTCCTTTTTTTATGTTTTTCAGATAATTTCCCTCTTCCATGATAATGCTAAGATTCGCTTATATAAAAACTTAAAGGAAAATTATTGAGTAGTAAAAATTTAAAAGCAGAGGTTAATTACTCGATATATGGGCAATAAAGAAGAGGAAGTTATTTCTTATGGGAAATAACAAAAATCAGAGATTTTTGAACTTCCAATTTTCTAAAAAAAGAGGAGAAGAAGAAAATCGGAAATAAGGAGAAAGGGCGAATGCTGAACGAGAGTTGTACCAGATGTTTATAGGCAATTTTTATAGATCTGCAAAAAATAAGACTTCTATTAGAAATATTTAAATACTTACTTATACTTATAAATGTGTATAATATGAAAAAGAGGATAAATGTAACTATTGATGAAAAAATTATAGGAAGATTTCAAGATTACTGTAAAGAGAATGCTATGAAAGTTTCATCTAAAATAGAGCTTTTGATACTGGAGGAGCTAAAAAATGAAAAATGAAATGGTTTATTGCAAAATTTGCGGGAAAGAATTTAAAGCATTAACATTGGGGCATTTGAAAATACATGGCACAGATTTAAAGGCGTATCGGAAAGAATGCGGCGAGTCTGAAACCCAAACCAACACTGGCAGGACTCATTTTAAAAAAGGGCATCTTTCTTGGAATACGAGGAGACCTTTTTCAGAAGAGACAAGGCAAAGAATAAGCAATTCTCTTAAGGGACGGATTGTATGGAATAAAGGCAAAAATCTTTCTAATCATCATAGGGAGAAATTAAGCAAAGCACATGGGGGGAGAAAAATGCCTGAAGAAGTTAGGAGAAAGATTTCTGAAACTCTAAAGGGAAAAAAATTAACAGAAGAACGAAAAACAAAAATAAGCGAAAGCCTTAAGGGAAGGAAATTATCAGAAGAGTGGATTTCTAAAATTAGAAAAAGCTGGTTTAGGAAAGATAATATTCCTTGGAATAAAGGCAAAAATATTAGCGAAAAGACTAAAAAGAAAATCAGTGAATCTCTTAAAGGGGGTGCATGGGTAAATGACGAATATAGAAATAAAATGAGAGCGATAACAAAAAGGAAATGGAGAACTGAAGATTTTAGAGAAAAATTTTTCGAGGGAATGAAAAAATCTACAGCAATTGTGCCAAATAAGTTAGAAACCAAGATGATTAAAATTATGGAGAAAAATAATTTCCCATTTAGTTTTGTAGGCAATGGCAATTTTTGGATAAATGGGGGAGGAACATCTTATAATCCTGATTTTATACATAATGACAAAACCCAGAGAAAAATAATTGAAATATTTGGAGATTATTGGCATAACAAAGAAGACCATAAAAAAAGAGATGCGGAGAGGATTAAGACTTATAAAGAAAAGGGATTTGGAGTCTTAGTTATTTGGGAAAATCAAATTAAAACAGCGACAGAGGAGGTTACTACTAAGATAAATAAGTTTTTAGAAAATGACATTCAAAAATAAAGCAAAAGGTGCTAGGTGTGAGAATGAATTATATGACATTCTTGTTAAAGGAGGATATAGATGCATAAGATGCGCTGGAAGCGGAACAAAAGAAGAATCAAATGCAGATTTAATTGCAGGAAATAAAAACAGGAAGTTTTGTATAGAAGTCAAGTCAAGCAAGAAAACTGACAAGTATATTACTAAAAAGCAGATTGAGGAGTTTATGATTTTTGCAGATTTATTTGGCTTAGAACCTGTTATTGCTGTTAAGTTTAACAGGCAGGGATGGTTTTTTCTCTCTCCGAGAGAGCTGGAAGATTCAGGAAAGAACTGGAAAGTGAGTTTGAAAATTGCCCAGGAAAAAGGCAAACGTTTCTCGCAGTTTTTTTAATAAGCGATTTAGAATAAATCTTCTTCACAATATTTCTCCTTAATCTTAGAGTGTTTGCCCAGTTTGCATAAGCATTCCAGCCCTGAAAGATTTCAAGGATTTTTTCTTCGTTTATCTCTCCTTCATGATATTTATCAACTTTAAAGAGCATTTTTCAACTCCTCCTTCAAAAGATTGTTTAGAAGAGAGTATGAACCAGAAAAGACAGATGGGGAATTGGCACGAGAGCAGAGAAGAGCAGATTTAGGAGAAGCAATTAAGGGTTTAAGGAAACTTTTGGCAATACAAACTACGCATAGAGCAAATGGGGGATATGAAAACAATAGTCTTGAATGCGAGGGTTGCAAAGGGAATTCTATTTGTAAGAGACAATTCAGTTAGTTTTATAAAGTTTAGATAATCAAAAGAGTTATGAAAAGAGGGTTGAGAAAGAAAGCAGTGTCTTCTGTAATTGTTTCAGTGCTTTTTGTTATGATAGCAATTGTTTTAGTTTTAATAGTTTATAATACTATTATCATGACTGTTAAAAGCTCTTCTCAATCAGGCGAGAGCAGGCTTGACTCTCTTATCAAATATCTCTTCGGAGAAGAAGACGGCGGGGGAGGAACAACTACCCTGACAGGAGGAACAGAAATCAGCTCTTGCCAGGAGATAAATCAGTCTGGAAATTATACTTTGATTCAGAATATTGTGAACAATGAGCTGACTGGAAATTGCTTTACAATTTCTGTTCAGAATGTTACATTAGATTGCAATGGAAAGTCAATTACAAGCGATGATAATTATGCTGGAATTTATAGCAATCAGAAAGGAACTGTTATTAGGAACTGTGATATAACTATGGGGGTTAGAAAAGAAGGATATGGAGAGGGAGGAACTGGAATTTATTTGGATAGAGCAGATAATTCTTTGGTTGAGAACTGTACTTTAAATAACCAGTACAAAGGAATATTAGTTGAAGGAGGATTATCTAATGGAATTTTTAGAAATTTAATAGTAAATGACAATCAAGATTATGGAATTTACTTTTTTGACAGTTTCATGACAGGAAAACCATACTTTAATAACTTCCTGATAAACATAACAGCAAATAATAATTTTGTTGGCATCTTTTTTTGGGAAAGTTCAATTTCAATTAATAATACACTGACAAACATAGTAGCAAATAATAATTCTTACGCAGGATTCCCTGATGGAAGAGGAATTGTAATTGGGCAGGGTTCAGGAAATATCTTAAGGAACATAATTGCAAATAACAATCAGGGTGATGGAATCCAGCTTCAGTATTCAAGCAGCAATATATTGACAAACATCACTGCAAATGAAAATGGTAATAATGGAATTTATCTTTCCTCAAGCTCAAACAACACTTTAAATCAAATAACAGCAAACTCAAATAAATATGATGGAATCTTTCTTCACTATAGCTCAAACAATCAACTTACAAAAATAATAACAAATAATAACGATGTTTTTGGAATCCATCTTGTATCAAACTCAAACAGCAGTTTATCAAACATAACAGCAAATTCAAATAAAGGTTGTGGAATCTCCCTTGTAGAAAGCTCAAACAACACTCTAACGAGCATAACTGCAAACTCAAATAATAATACCTCTGGCTTGTCTAATGCTCCTTCTGGAATCTATCTTTCCCAAAGTTCAAATAACAACCAATTAACAAACATAACAGCAAATTCAAATGATTATGGAATCTATCTTGGCTGGATTTCAAACAATAATACTCTAACAAATATAACTGCAAATTCAAATGATTATGGAATCTATCTTGGCTTAAATTCAAATAATCTCGTCCATTCCAGCACTGCTTGTGATAACACTCAAAAAGATGTGTATTGCCAGAGCTTAAAAGAAACATCAGGAACAGGGAATAAATTTACAAATGTTCAGGCTTGTTCTGATAATAACTGGCCTGTACTGGGGGTGAATTATGAAAACTGCTCTGATATTCCTCCAACAGAATCAGGAAACATTAAAAATATGTCTCTATACTCTTCCAAAGAATTATTTTTAATTTCAGACAAGAACTGGAAAGATGTTCTGCCTTTTGTATCTGCTGCTGTGTGGACTGAAAATGAAACAATAAAAAAATATCCGTTTTTGATTTATCACAGCGAGGATGGAATAGGCTTTCCAGAATATAATCCTAGTGGTTTCTTAGAACAGGCAGCATACAATCCAGCATACTCTGTTGGTGGGAAGTCTCTTGTTAGATTTTATCTAGATGACCTCTCTAAAAAGGAGTTTCTGAAGCAGGATTTGGACATAGCTGAGATAGGCAAAGAGTATGTTGATATTGTTTTAACAAGCAAGCAGAAAGAATATTTTGAAGATGCAGGATATGATTTAGAGACAATGCCTGTCAATTCATATAATCCTTTCAGAGACAATGCGGGTTATTCAGACAGCCAGTATCATAGCTATGAATCCATGAAAGGGGAATTAGAGACTCTGTCAGAGATATATTCTAATATAGCCCGGCTTTATGAGATAGGCAAGAGTATTGAGAATAGAAGCATATTGGCTATGAAGATTTCAGACAATCCTGAGACAGTTGAGCAGGAAGAAAAGATTTTGGTTGTAGGAGACACTCATGCAAGAGAGATAATGACTGTTGAAGTTCCTATGTACATGATTGAATTCTTATTAGAAAGGTATGACTCTGATAGTGAGATAAAGAATATAGTGGATAACTATGAGTTGTGGTTTGTTCCAATGGTTAATCCTGATGGGCATGTTAGAGTCGAAGGTGGAGATATATGGTGGAGAAAAAATGCAAGAGACAATAATAACGATGGAATAGTAGATTATAATGACGGTGTTGATTTGAACAGAAATTACGGGTTTACATGGGGGTATGATGATCTTGGCTCAAGCCCTAGTCCTTCTTCAGAGTCTTATAGAGGAACCAGTGCATTCTCTGAGCCAGAAACACAAGCAATAAGAGATTTGGTTATCCAGAATAATTTTACATATGCTATTGATTATCATAGCTATGCAGGAGTTATACTTTATCCGTGGGGGCATATATTGGATGCTAGCGCAGATGATTCTTATTTTTCAAGCATAGCTAATAACATGAAGAAATTCCTTAAGAGCTATACGTCCGGGCAGATAAGCCATGTCATGTATTACAGCAATGGAGACAGCATTGACTGGGAATATGGTGGAAGTGAAAAGAACAAGGTAATTAGTTTTGGGATTGAGCTTACATCTCAGTATGGATTTAATCCTCCTGCAAGCGAGATAATGCCTAAATGCCAGGAACAGCTGATGATGATGTTGAATCTAACTGGCTATGGTTTCACAACTAGAGAGAAGATTGATGCGGATTCTGCAATATACTTTATGCAGCAGTATTCTCCTTCAAGATTGACTATTATTGGTAACACAAGCCAGGAGCTGGATAATTTACTGATTGCTGCTCCTGAACTCGGAGCAGGATTGCAATCAAGCCAGATTCAGAGGGTAAATCCTGAAGATTATCTTAACTACTGGAAATCTTATGATAAAGTTGTTTATGTTGAGGATGATTATGAACTTGCCTTGCTTGCTTCAGCATATGCCTCATTGATTAATGTTCCTTTGATTATACAGGGAACAGAGAATGATGCTGATTCTGTTTTTAATGGGAAGAGCTTAATTTGTGTTGGTTCTGTCTCTCCTTCTCAAGGATGTAATGAAACTTATAATCTTGAGCAGTTGCAGCAGAGGTATTATAATCTTACTGGAACAAAAAAACTTATTCTTGTCAATCCAAATGACATCAATAGCGCAGCATCAGACAGCCTCCAGCCTAAAAAGACAAGTGATGAAATAACTGATGTATATGGAAAAACTAGCCTATCTGCCCCAATTCTTGCAAGCGCCAAGCATGAACTCATCATATCTTCTAATGCCAGCGACGCGCAATCGATTGATAGTTATATAGAAAATGTATTTGAAACAAATTACAGAGAAGAGACAGATTCATGCAGTTATGGAGAGAGTTGCGCTTCAGGATTCAGCAATAATCCAGTTGATATGCCTGGAGCAAGGAATGGATTGTCTGTTTCATTTAAAGGGCAGGCAGATGTTTTCATACAGAGTATTAATGATCCTTTATTCCAACTGAACCAGGAGGGAAATTTCGACATAACTATAAGAAACAAGGGGTTTGATAAAGCTAGTGATGTTGTTGTCAGTGTTTATGAGATTAATCAATCTAATAGTGGAGCAGTGGGCGGAGGAGGTGGAAGCCCGTATTCAAGCTACTCTGGAGAGTTTATACTACTCGGAAGCGCGAGTCTTGGAATTTTAGATGTGGATGATGCCCAGCAGGCAGTTATTAGCTACACTCCTCATAGTGTTGGTATGAAAATTATCTGGGTAAATGTTTCTACATCTTCAAATGAGTCAAATACTGATAATAACGCGCGGACAACTAGCGTAACTGTTGTCGGACCCTCGCCAGACATTGCTGTTGTCCCTAATATTCCTAATTTTTTAAGGCTAAACTCTAATAATGAGATAAGTGTAAATGTAAGCAATATTGGCTCGCTGGATTCTGAATCTGTTGATGTTTCTTTGTACAGAAGGGTCTGGGATAACGGGCAGGAGCAGAACATATTAATAGGAACAAACATCATTTCATCACTTGCTGCTGGAGACAAAGAAATAGTTAATTTTAGTTTCAATCCACAAGAACAGGGTTATTATGATTTCTATGTGGAGGCAATAACTAATAATGATGCTTCTCTCGGGAATAATATCTTCTATTTTTCAGTAATGGCGGGAGTAGGAGAGCCAAGCATATCACTTTATGCTGATATCCCTCAATTGATTCTTGTAAATGAAAGCACTAATATAAATCTAACATTGTGGAATGATGGATTTGAAACAGCAAGCAATATGCAGGTAGAATTTTACATCCAGTATAATGGACAGGACAGATTACTAGTGGAAAAGAGGAGTGTTGGGGGTTTAGCTGGAAGGCAACAAAAAACAACCAGTTTTAATTATGCATTCAACAATGTTGGATATGCGTATATTATATTTAATGTGTCTTATGAGTATCAAGGAATAAAAAGCACTGAAACATGGTACTGGGCGGATATAAATCTTCCTGGGCCTGACTTAGTTTCTTATATAACCGAGGCTGATAGTGTTGAACTAGGGCAGGAAGCATCTGCAAGAATCTGGATTAGTAATGAAGGAAATTCTATTGCAAGTAATGTTACATACTCGTTTTATGATAATAGTGTTTTAGTGAAGAGAGAGAATATTGGAATACTGGGTGGATTAGATATGTTAGGCGCAGTTCATGAGAAATATGTTATATTATCCTGGACTCCTTCTGCAATAGGAGAGCATAATCTGATTATCAGTGTTGAGTGCGATGATGAGCCAAATACTGAGAATAACAACGGAAGCAGGACTATCTATGTGTATAAGATGAGGAATTCAATATTTGAGATTATAAATGAGAGCGGGGGCAATGTCAGGAGATATCTTGGAATAGGATTAGACAGAAATCCAGAAACTTTCTATGAGATAACAAACCCAACCAGATTAAGAATTCCGGATATGAACAGTGATATTTGGATTATAGATTCTATAAATTTAAGTGAGGAGTTTAAGTATGCAATAGTGGCTTTCAGAAATTCAGCATTGCATGATAGAATGTTCACAATATCTAAGACATATGAGGGAGCAAGGTCAGAGGGTGATAAAAGATTGTATAAGATTTATGCAAATGAGGTTTATTGGGACTATAATAGTGAAAGAATTAATTTCTATTATCCAGACTACAGAGAGATAACTAATGATGCAAACAAATTAACATTATACTACTGCCAGAACTGGGATTTTGAATCAACTTCTTGTTTGTCTGGATGGCAGGAAACTCCATGGGTTGATAGGTATCAGCAAGGAACTAGACTTACGCTCTCAAGCGAGATTTATGGTGGAGCAGAAGCATTTGCAATAGGAGAGCAGCTAAACGGAAACTACTCAACAGAATTTAGAAAGGGAGAGGGTTTCTTTGGAGTAGATAATAGGCATGATATTAGAAGATATGATGAAATAACTCAAGGTTATGGAAACTCGTATTATCAAATAAGCATCCCAGGATTCTTTTATAACTGTGATACAACAAATGTAGGTGTTTACCTGAATGGCTATCTGCAGGGAACAAGTACAGTGAATTGCTATAACACACTGACTCCTGATATTATGACTGATGTAGGGAGGTATTCTTATTCAAATGTCAGGAATATAACATTAGTATTTAATGGAAGCCTTGTATTCTACAATGCAAGCAGGATAATAAGCGCGCAGAAGGATGGGACAGAGTATTATTTTGGGCAGGATGCATCTAGTGGGATTTCAGTGATTCCAGTCAACTCATTTGGTTCTACAGATCAGTCATCATTCTTTTTTGAAAATAAGGGGTATAGTTATTTTGTTGTCAGGGCAGAGTCTCCTACTCCTCCTGATTTAACAGTATATGCTAATAACTTGGAGATTGGAGAGCTTGACCTCAGCAAGTCAAATGGAAAGAAGGGACGGGGATTTCCAGTACAGGAATCTGGAAATATAACTATCTCGTTAGGGTCTAAAACTCCTGGAAATATTTATCTGGCTGATATAAATATGAAAACAAATTTTGATGATTATTATCTGACTATCATTGCAAGCCCTGAAGTTATAACAATGCAGGATGGAGGGGAGGAGACGGATTTTAGAAGCTATGGAGATTTGGACGGGGACAAGGAAGGAGAGCTGGCTGTGGGAAGAATAATGGGGATAACAACAAGCGATGTTTCTTCGTATCTGGCGCGAGTGTTGTTTTATGATTCATTAAACAAGGAAAAGAATGTTGTTATGATGGTGAGGGGAGATCCTCGGGGAAATCCGGTGTCTCAGGGAATCCCGCAGACTACAAAGGGAGAGAATTTCTGCAAAGCATACTATGATTTTGAATGCACTGACATATTCAATAAATATGCTCCTTTCTTTGAGGATAGTATTGTATGCAATGAGAGTGTGGGATATCCTTATGTAGAGTGTGATCAGAGGATAGATGAGATGAGAGACGGAATGAATCATTCAAGCTTAGTTGTCTATGCTGACCACGGCGCACCAACAGGATGGCATGGTGTGTATACCGATAATTTGTGGAATCTTCCTCCTGAATTTGCGTATAGTTTTGCCTGCTCAACATGCGATTATGGATACGACAAGGCAGATTTGTTCTGCACAAACATGATAAGAAGCGGGGCAATAGGATATATAGGCGCAGTAAGAGCGATGTATGGACATCATTTCCTGCCTGAATTTTTGGATGAAACCATTATCAACAATAAGTCAGTCGGATATGCATTTAAGATAGGGAAGAATAAGGAAGTGAGATATGATTGGGAGATTAAGAATCTTGAGGGCTTAGAGAGTATGAGAGATATGTACGGTGTAAATGATATATTAGTAGGAGACCCTACATTTGATGGGAGGCTTGTAAAATGAGAAAAAGTGCTTTGATATTAATATTGGCGGTATTAGTGCTGAATATTGCGCTTGCATCTGCATCTTTGAGCATAAGAATTGATACTAGAAATCCTTCTATCGGGGAGGAGATTGGATTTGATTATGCATTTGTTTCTGACAGCGATGTAGATATTCTATTTACACCGACGATAAAATGCTTGAATCTGCCTGAGGAGATATTGACAGTACAACAAGCGAGCCTTAAGGCAGGTGTTATTTACACTGGAAGTTATAAAGGACTTATGATAGAAGATGATGCTATCACTCAACAATGCTTGGCAAGAATAAGGGTCTCAGAGCCATTTGTGCAAGTCAAGGAACAGGGGTTTTATATTGGGGGAAAAAACGAAATGGCTTTTGATCTTAAGGTCTGCAAAGATAAAGCATGTAGCCAGGAAACAAAAGTATTTCTTAGAAATGAAAATGTTTATCTGGATTATGAGTCCTCAATTCAAGAACCAGAAATAAGGGCAATTTTAACATATCCAGATGGAAAAACTCAGGAAATAAATCTACCAACATTAATAAAAGCTAGCCAGATTGGAACTTATGAATTGGAAGCAACAGCAAGCAAGGAAGGATATCAAACAACAACAAAGACAGAGATGTTTGGGGTTATAGAGAAAAATGCAGAGATATCTGCAAGGGCGGTTACTGCTTATGATGAAGAAACTTATGGGAAAAAAGAGAGTGGGAATAATTTTTTAGCTTATTTAATCGCAGGATTAACAGCTGTAATTCTCGTGTTAGGAATTGCAATTTATCTTGCAATAAAAAGAAAACATGAATAACTAAGAACTGGCCAAGAAAGAAGGTTGTTATATTTCTACAATAGGCATAGAATGAAAGTAATTGGAATAGAGAGGGGAATAAAACCATAGAAAGATATATATCTTTTAACAAACTTACTTTTCAATGGAAAAAGAAGCAATGTTTTATAGGAAACTTGGAAAGGATGTTTTGAAGTGCGAGTTATGCCCGAATTTCTGTGTTATTAAACTCGGTGAAAGGGGGACGTGCAGGGCAAGAGAGAACAGGCAAGGCACACTGATTGCTCTTGGATACGGGAAACCTTGTTCAACTTCTATTGATTCTATTGAGAAGAAACCATTTGCCCAGTTTTATCCTGGAAGCAAGACTCTGACTCTGGCTGTTGCTGGTTGTAATCTGGCTTGCAAGCACTGTCAGAATTGGCATATTTCTCAGAGTGATATTGATAGTGTTAACTATGATGAAAGAGGTGTGAGTGAGATAGTTAAACTTGCCAGAGATCTTAATTCAAATATAATCTCTTTTTCTTACACAGAGCCAACTATTTTTTATGAGTATATGCATGATATTGCCAAGCTGGCTCAAGAAAATAAGATGAAAACTGCAATGATAAGCAATGGATTTATTAATCCAGAGCCATTAAAGAAACTAATTCCATTAATTGATGCGTTCAATATTGACTTGAAATCAATTAATTCTGAATTTTATGAGAAGATATGTGATGCGAGATTAGAGCCTGTTCTTGAAACTCTGAAAGCGATTAGGAAATCTGGAAAACATTTAGAAGTCACTAATTTGATTATTCCTGGAATGAATGATTCTGAGAGTGAGATTAAAGAACTTGTTGGGTGGGTGATTGACAACTTGGGGAAGGAAACTTGCCTGCATTTTTCTGCATTTTATCCACAGCACAAAATGATTAATGTTCCTGCAACCCGGGCTGAAACTGTATTAAGAGCTGCTGGAATTGCGAGAAAGCTTGGGATGAAGAATGTTTATACTGGAAATATATAACCGAAAAGTTTATATATAAAGTTATATATAGAGTTATATGAATATATACAAAGAAAAGGTAATCCACTACCCCAGCTTAAGAACAATGCTGATGGTTGAAAGAATATTAAAGGAATCTGAAACTGTGATAGACCGGGAGGAAATCAAAAGAAGATTGCCTACAAAGATAATGCACCAAACACTTAATGTGATTCTTTATTATCTGGAAGAAAAAGGGATGATTATTGATGGCCATAAGGGAATATTATGGATTTACAATCCGAGCCAAAAGCTTAGAAGAGCAATAGAGATGGCAAGGGAGATTTGAATGTTATGTACAAAGGTAAAGAGGTAATTGTAAAGCTGTCTGAAGAAGCAGACCGAGTTTATGAAGAGCTAAACAAGATTGCGGAAGAGGAAAATGAAAAAGGGGTGGAGAGCTCTTTTCATCAAACTTTGTTGAGGTCAATAAATAGAACTAAAGAGATATTAAAGGCAAATCCTTTTGCGGGCGATCAAATTCCAAAAGCAAGAATTCCAGGAAAATATTCTAAGAAATACGAGGCATGCAATGTGTGGAGAATTGAGCTTGCTGACAGATGGAGAATGGCATATACCATAACTGGAAATCAGGTAGAGATAATTACATTTGTCATGGATATTTTCAGCCATAAGGATTATGATAAAGTTTTTGGGTATAGATAATAAGATTAAATATGTTTTGTTGATGTTTTTTGTAATTGTTATTAGCTCAACTTTTGTTTCTGCTGTTCGTATTAGTGAGGTTGAGCTAAACCCTGCTGGAACTGATTCTGGAAATGAGTGGGTGGAGTTGTATTCTTCTTCTGAGATAGATGTTAGCGGGTGGACATTAGTCAATTCTAAGGGGAAAATCTTTGAGTTAAATGGAAGTTTTGAAGGATATAAAGTTGTTGCAACTCCTTATAATTTTCTCACTAATGACAAGCAGAAACTTGTGTTGTATGATGATTCTGAGAAGATTGTTGATGAGACTGAAGTTATGTCTGATAGTGCAAATGATGAGAGAAGCTGGCAGTTCTGCGATAGTTGGGAGTTTTTAGATTCAACTAGAGAAGAGAAGAATAATTGTGTGGAAGTTCAGGAAGAGCCAGAAACAATAGAAGAAGAGCAGGAAGAGAAAATTCAAGAAGAAGAGAAAGTTATAGAAAATGAACAAAAAGAGATAATTGAGAATAAAATAACTAGGAATGCTGTTTCTGGGGTGAGTGAGTTTATTCAGGAGGAGGTTATAGAGCTGAAAATTGAAGAGAAAGGTATAAAAACCTGGAAATCGAAAAAAGAGTATATAAGAGAGTATGCCTTGATTGGTTTTGCTCTTTTTTGTTTACTAGTATTAGTTTATTTAGTTAAATATGGCAGAAAAGATACAGGCAGTGATGATTTTTGAAATCCTTGGGAAGCCCCCAGAGTACATAAATGAGACTCTCTCTGGGATAATTGAAAAGATGGGGGGTGAGAAAGGTGTGAGCATAACCAGCAAGAAGATTCATGAACCAAAGCCTGTTGAGAATTCTGAGGTTTTTACTAGTTTTGCAGAAGTAGAAGCTGAGGTTGAGGGATTGCAGAGGCTTATGACTATATTATTTGCTTACATGCCTGCGCACATAGAGATACTTGCGCCTAGTGAGCTTAGACTGAAAAATTTTGATTTCTGTGCAAGTTGCAATGATATTCTTGCTAAGCTGCATAATTATGATGGTGTTGCTAAGACAATGTTATATGAGAGGAATAATCTGCTTAATCAGTTAAATCAGCTGAAACAGATTGTTCACCCGCATGTAGAGGCAATTATTCCAGAAGAGAAGATTTCTAAGAGCAAGAAGAGCACTAAAAAAAAGAAGAGATGATGAACCTATGTTTTATTTATTATCCTAACTTCGCCGCTTGATTGCCTTCGGCATTTTTGCGCTTCACAGAATAATTAAATCAAAAAGTCGCTGAGTATTCTGCGGACTAAAGTCCGCAGTTTGTGCGACTTTAGGATGCCAAAAAATTCCACAGAATTTTAGGGCCCCGAAAATAAGAAGTATTTTCGCGGCTCAGAAAAGGACAGTTGTTCACAACTGTCTGCAGCATAAATGCCGCAGTTTACTTTTCTGACATAATCACTATCAAAAATTGAAGTAACTCATAAAAATCTGATATGTTCTGCCAGTTGATTAAAAGTTTAGGTATTTTGCTTAAAAAATATTAAAATAACCTTAAAGCATTATAAAATAACCTGCTGTCAAAATCCGTTGGGCATTAAATCTTGATTTTATTTAATTGGCTAAGCCAGGTTATTATAGACTAAATCTTCCAGATCTAACTTAACTTTTTGATAGCCCAAGTTTTATTTATATGCAAGATAATTTATTTTGTAGATATTTAGTGCCAAGTATGTTATTTTTTATTCAGAATTATTAATTATGACCTTGCCAGGCTGCTACGGACTTCCTGTCCTAGAATTCTTTTCTCAAAATCATTTGTTTGTTTTTGAACTATCTCCCGCGATGATGGGGGTTTGCTTTTTTCTTTCTGCCGCTTGTATAAAAAGAATAATCCTACTCCTACGCCTATGAGAAGCAAGACTCCGATTATTATTGAGGTGTAACTTGTTTTTTTCTCACACTCACTTAGACAGCAATCTCCATCTAGGGAGTCTAGAACTGTTCCCTTGCAGGCTTGCCCGCTGCCGCAGATAATTCCGCCATAGGTTATGCATGTTTCCTTGGTTGAGGATGGATTAGGGAGGGGAGGAACAGGTGTTTCCTGGCTGAATGAGTTTATTGTTAGTTCTGATAATGCTGTGAGATTATCTGATTTTGCGATTATCTGTCCTGTGAATATTCCTGTTTCTGGGGCAGTGATTGAGAGTGTGATTATTCTTGATTCTGCTTCTTTTAGGCTGATTGAAGATGGAGAGATTTCAGCTATTGTTTTCAGGTCTCCTTCGAGTGTTAGTTGGATGTCATTTATTTCTTTATCTCCAACATTAACCAGGTAGATTGTGTAGTCTGTCTGGGTTTTTTGGGTTAGTGATAGGTTGACTTCTGATTTTGAGAACCTGAACTTTTCTGAATCATTTACAGTTCCAGAAGTATTCCCAGAAAATATTGAGCTGTTTGAGGAGAGAATTGCGAGTGGAATCTCGTATTTAGTATTTGCGCCTGAGATAGATATTGAGGTTAGTGTGAAGTTATCTGAGCTGACACTTAAATCAACTTTTTTAGTCTGCGCAATTGGTATGTGGACTTGTTTTGTCTGGTTTTGAACCTGAATTGTTATGTCTTGCGCCTGGTTTTTTGATTCTAGCGAGAGTGTGAAGTTTTGCTTTGTTATTATAAACCCTGGGTAGACTGAGAATTCTGTTATATTTCCTAAGACTGAGAAGTTCTTTTCTATGTCTGCAAGTATTTCTTTGCTATTTTCAAAATAGTGGGCATTTTTTAGCATCATTGTGTAGTTTCTCTCATGAACAGGGAGGATTATGTAAAAATAGTATTTATCGCTTATTCTTGCTATGTCAAAAACCAGAGGGATTGACACCCTGTCTGAGTAGAAGTATATGTTTTCTGGTGTTATTGGAGATAAGAAGTTTGCCTCTATTGTTCCGAGGGCTGTCTCTCCTGGCTGGAAGTTTTCATTTAATTCTATATTCAGAGCTGAGACTATATTAAATGAGAGCAGGATTAAAAACAATAACAACACTCTTTTCATTTTCTAGTTAGATAAATTAAGTTAATAAATCTTATCCTGCTAAACTATTGTTTGATTATTAGTTGTTGAGTTTGTTGAGTTTGTTATCAGGCTGGTATTTGAGGCTCTTCCTCCTGAGTGGCTTGATTTTCCTTTATCTTTTATGCACATCTTGTCTATGAATTTGTAGGCAAAGTTTTCCAGCAGTAAGTTGAGCATGCCCCAGGTTAATTTTTTGGTTAGTATTGCTATTCCCTGGGCTTCTGCTTCTGTGTAAATATTTCTTTTGTAGAATGGGATTGATAAGTCTATTGCCGGGGTTGTGGTTGGTGTTGTTGTTGGGAGGTTTGAGTTTAGGGGTTTGCTGCTTGCTCCAACAATTCTTTTTATAGGTGTTGTGAGCGCTGGGTCAGTTATTTCGTTTCCAAGTGTCTCAACAGAGCCAGAATCATCAAGGGAAACTTCGTATACTTTTCCGTCTTCACTAAATGCGTAACCTGCATGAAGGTCCTCATCAATGTACCCTCTGTCATAAACCCAGTAAGCATCTTTCTTTTCAAAGACAAGACTGTTATATCCTCCGCCGAGATAGTTTCGCTCGAGAGTTATCTTCCCGTCGTTAGGGTTTATTGAGAAGTAATATGAAGACAAGCCTATTTTTTCTGCTTCTTTGTTTCCTAAGTTGTTAAAAACATCTACGAATTCTTGTCTTTCTTGGATAGTCTTTGTATCTGCATTAGTTACAACTGAAACAACATCTCCTTTTCTGTCTTTATCTTCAAAGAAGTAATTATTTGTTAGAATTCTCTGCTTATCCTCATTTAGAGAGTAGGCTTCTGACTCTGTTCTTAGTCCGTTTTTGTATGTTGTTATTGTTTTTGTGCCATCTTTGTTAACTTGCATTTCAGTCCAATCTTTCTGGTTTGTTGTTTTCTTTGTTGTGTAGAAATAGACTGTTTCTCTTTTTAGAGTATCTCCTTCTTGCTGATTTACTGCTACTTGCTTTGTTTCGTATTTTATATCTTCTAACCCTAATTTTGAGTCTCCTGTTTTTTCTCTGAAATCTTTCCAGGCTATTGCTAAGCTTTCCAGGTTCTGGTTTTGATAGCTATCTACCTTATCTCCTTC
>JAHIEM010000114.1 GCA_018901625.1 Nanobdellota archaeon | reverse complement strand
CTATATTCAATGAGCAGAAAGTGCAGTTCTTGCTGATGAAGGCTGAGTTGTATGAGAGTGCTGCCAGGATTTTATATTCAAGATTCAAGAATAATCTTGTTGCTCCTGTTGTCCTCCCTTCAACTGGGACAACTAGCAGTGCGAGCAGTTCAGTTAGCAGTATAATTAGCCCAAATGATAAACTTTATTATGAAGATGACTTTTTTGTTGTTTATGTTAACGGGGAAAAGTATGGGATAACAGATACTAGTGATTTACATTACTATGACAGCAGTGATGGGTGGGTTTTTATGGAATCTGGGGGGCCAGAGTATGACAAGAAAACAGATGCAGAAAAACAATGGCTCTTGAAGCTGAAAAATGAGTTAATTGTTGCTAAGAATCAGCAAGCAGTGAGTCTTGAGAGTTCTTCTAGCACGACTACTAGCACTACAATAACCTGGGAGCAGGAATTAGAATCATTTTGGAGAAGTGTTCCTCTTAAAACTGAGCGTAAGTTATATGTCAGAAACTCATGGCTTTCTGGTTTAAACTCTTATAAATTCAAAGATGGTTGGAAGATTTTAGAGAGAGGTACTTGGAATTCTGCACCTGAGCCTTTAAAGAATATGGGATATTTTGCTGGAGTCTTAGAGATTGTAAAAGATATTTCTAGAGTCGGAGGGTTTGTGCAAGTTGAAAGTAATAATAAAATATCTCCAGACTTTTTTAACAGGGATAACAAGAAAATTGCAGAGGCTTTGTTGAATCAGCTTAAAGACGTGAATTCTGTTACGACTCCTCAGAATCCTTTAAACTCAGGAATAACTTAATTCTAAAGATTTATAAGTAATAATCTTAATGTATTCTCAAGCGGGGATGCCGGAGTGGTCAAACGGGCTTGATTTTATCATCAAAAATGATAGAAGGCCATGCTTAGGACCAAGTAGCTTAGTGCTTACGGAGGTTCGAATCCTCCTCCCCGCATTTTTTATTTTCCTAAATTTCGTGATTCGTGCTGGAGAATATAAAACTTTAATAATCGTGTTTATTTTCTCAGAATATGGCAAAGATAGCTGTTATTGGAGATGTTATGCTTGATAGATATGATTATTGCCTTAATCGAGAGAATCCTGAGAGTTCTGCACCTTGTTATACTGTTGTGAGAGTAGGGTATAAACCTGGAGGAGCAGGGAATGCTGCTGCTAATCTTAAGTCACTTGGTTCGGATGTTGATTTAATTGCAGTTGTAGGAGATGATCCTCATGCTGGTTTGCTAAAGAAAGTTCTAGGAGAAAAAGGTGTTTCAACTAGACTTATACATGATTCTAGCAGGGAAACAATTGTCAAGGAGAGAGCTCTTTCTGTTGGTGATGGGAGATATCATTTTAGGCTGGATCACGAGAAGACAGGAGATATTGGTTTAGAGCATGCTGCAGAAGTTATTCAACTGATTAAGAGTACTGGTTATGAACTAGTATTAGTTTCTGATTATAACAAGGGAATGATCACTAGGAGTTTAATGGAGGAATTGAAAGCAACTAAAATTCCCATTATTGTTGATCCCAAGGAAGCTCATAAAGACTTTTATGAGGGTGTTTTTGTGATAAAGCCTAATGTGAAAGAGGCGAGAAGAATGGCTGGATTAGATGATGAGATAGTTGCTGCTGAGAAACTTCGGGAAGAGCTTGGAACGAATATTTTATTAACTCGCGGGCATGAGGGAGTAATTTATTTTGGATTAGATGGAAAGAGATTTGGATTTCCGAGCCAGGCTAAAAATGGTGTTTTTGATGTTACCGGGGGAGGAGATACTTTTATTGCTACTTTTGCACATTTTTATTCTAAAGGCAGAGATATTAAAGAGTGTGTTGAGCTTGCAAATAAGGCTGCAGGAATAGCTGTTGGTTATCCTGGTTGTTATTCTGTATCTGAGAGAGAAGTTTTAGAGAGTTAGAATTATTTCTTATTCTCTTTCTTGTTTTTTGACTTTAGAAAATTTAGAATTTCCTCTTTAAACTTCTCAAAATCTCCTAATCTTTCTGAAATCGCCTCAAAAACTATTTCATCCTTTATTTCTCCATATTTGTGAACAAGAATGTTTCTCATGCCTTTCATATTGCTTAAGATGTCTTTCATTCTTGCGCTAATAACTCCTCTAATTGCAAGTTTTTTAACAACATCATCTTCATCAGCAGGCATGCCGAGGCTTAACTCTGAGAAGATTATGTTGCAGATGTCAATTATAGATTCTATGGATATTTGAAGAGTCCTTTCACATGCTCTTCTATCTTTTATAGAAGAGATATACTCTTCTATTTCTTCTGGCTTGATGACTTCTAATTCTTCTGTGTATCTATCCAGTTCTTTGAGTATAGACATTATCCTTTCTTCATCCATTTTTCACCTTATTAATGCAGAGATCAAATAATTTTTTATAAAAGCCTATCTCTTTTATTGTTTCAAAAGCCAGATTATATAAAGATTTTTCATTCTTATTCAGCAAAATTAAATTTTCCTTTAATATTCTTGCCCTTATATACAACGGTAATTGTTGAAAAATTTGGATATCGTAGTCTTCAAACTCCTTGAGGTACTCTATCCTTTTTCCTGTCATTTCGTAATTGCTTTTCTTTTCCTTCAGAACTAAACAAATATCTATATCTTTTCCCTGCCTCGTTAGGGAGGAGCCAAATAAGAGAACTGCAAGAACTTCTCTGTCTTTCTTAGATTTTTTTATTATACTTTCTATTTTCTTGCCCAGATAAGATATGTCTCTGACTATTATTTTTCTCTTTTCTCTCTTTGACGAACGAAGGTAAAAATAATCTTGATTATTTATCTTTTTTTTGTAAATGAAAACCATGAATTATACAAGAATCTGGAGTTTATAAATTTTACCCTTTACAAGCATGAATATTACCCTTTACAGAACTATTTTTTCTTCCCTCTCAGAACTAGCTAAGAGTGAACTGCCACAACCTAAAATTCTCATTTTGAGGTTATGGCTTCTGCTTTCATAGATACTTCTTGCTGAACTAATTGTCCAGTATTGGAAGCTTTCTCCAGCGAGGCAAGTTCCTTACCTCTAGCCAATATGTTTAGTGCAGAATTGTAATCTCTCGGAAGTTCTTTTCCACAACTCTCACAGCAGAAT
>JAHIEM010000113.1 GCA_018901625.1 Nanobdellota archaeon | reverse complement strand
TTGATTCAATTTTTAAGCAGATTATAACAAGAATTATCTGTTCGAGAAGATAATTATTAAACATGTTCAGCAATTAAGTTATGGGATGGTTAGAACTTGCCTGATTTTTAGATTTATTTTTGCAGTTTTCTTGAGTGTTTTATAATGAGTTTGAATATCTTTACTATATGCTTTTCATCTAATTTATTTTTTAATGCACTATTTTTTATTTTTTTAATGATTTCCTGCTCTCTTTTTTTGTCATAAACTTTATTTCCATTAGTTTTCTTGTATTTCCCAATTTTTACTGAGATTTTATCTCGTTCTTTGAGAGATTTTAGAATATTTTGGTTTATTCTGTCTATCTGTCTCCTGTAAATCTCTAGCTGGTTCATTTTTCTATATATTTGATTAGGTTTATATAGTTTTATAATTATTTAACTTTATGAAGATTGGAGATATTGAACTTGAGTGGCTTGGACACTCAGGGTTTTTAATCAGGAATGGGAAGAGCATATACATTGACCCTTATAATCTCTCTTTAAGAGAGCCTAAAGCAGATGTGATTCTTATCACTCATAGCCATTATGACCACTGTTCTATCTCTGACATTGAGAAGATTGCGCATCCGGGAACTGTTGTTATTCTGACTCCAGACTGCCAGAGCAAGATTACTAAGCTAGAAAATGTAGAGATGCAGATAATGATTCCTGGAGATGAAATTAGTGTTAAGGGAGTAAAGATTCAGGCTGTTCCTGCTTATAATAATTCCAGTGGGTTTCATACTAAGAGTGAGGAGTGGAATGGTTATGTTCTGAAGTTTGATAAGATTATAATTTATCATGCAGGTGATAGTGATTTTACACCTGAAATGCAGAAGCTTTCTGGATATGGGAAGCAGGGAAATGAGTTTATTGCTTTATTGCCTGTTGGCGGGAAGTTTACCATGGATTCTGTTGAGGCTGCGAATGCTGCTGCTGCGATTAAACCGAGTGTTGCGATTCCGATGCATTATGGTTCTGTGGTTGGAACTAGGGAAGATGCTGAGATGTTTGTTAAATTATGCAGTGAGAAGGGAATTAAAGCCCAGATTTTGGAGAAAATGTGAAAGATGAACTTCTTGGCAGGGGATGAGAAAAGGTTTTATGAATTTATGTCTGGCTTGGATGAGACAGACAAGATTGCTGTGATTGCGCATGATGATGGGGACGGGCTTGGAAGCGCGGTTATTGCTTCTAAAATTATTGGGAAGGTAGATTACCTTAAGTTTTATGACTTTATTCCTGGAAGTTTTTTGCCTATGCTTGAAGAAATGAAGAGAAAAAAAATAAACAAGATTTTTTTCCTTGATATGAGTTTGCCTGAAAATGAACTTCTTGAAATTTCCAAATTTGCCGGGGTTGTTATTATTGACCATCATCCATTTAGCAAAGATTTGAATTCTGAAAACGTGATATTTTTGAAAGTTGAATCAAAATATCCTGCTTGTTATTTGTGTTATTATTTATTTTCCAAGATACAGCAAGTTCCTGAGTGGATTGCTGAGATTGGAACTTTATCTGATACAGCTTATAAATACTCTAAAGAGGAGATTAGCAACTTTTATAGGGATTTTGGATTTTCTGAAATAGATAATCTCTGGGAAAAAACATTTGACTTAATCCTTGCCTTAGTATATTTTAGTGGCAAGACAAAGAACATTTATGATTTATTAATGAAATCCAGTGGTTTCAGCGAGCTGGAAATTGGGGAATATTCTGAGATTGTGAGAAAAGAACTTGAAAATCAGATTAAAGAATATGAAAAGAAAAAAGAAGAGCATGATGGGCTGATTTTTTATTATTTTGAGCCGAGTTTTGCGATTAAATCCTTGATTATTAATAAATTGAGCGCGGAAAATTATGAGAAAACTTTGGTTTTTGCGCAAAAATCAGGAAATGAAGATAGTCTGGAAATTTCTTCAAGAAGCCAAAGTGGAAAAGTAAATTGCCCGGAGTTATTAAAGAAAGCTCTTATGGGAATTCCTAATTCAAACGCTGGCGGGCATTATAATGCAGCAGGGGGGAGAATTCCAACAGAATATCTTGGAAAATTCAAAGAAAACTTGCTGAGAGAGTATGAGAAACTGCAATTATAAAATGAACCAAAAATTTCAACAACAGAAAGAAAAACAGCTGGAAATGAAGGACAACTCGAGTATTGGAGAGTGGGATGAAGAGATTAAAAAGTTATGTGAGAAAATTAACAGGAAAAAAGAATATTATACTACTAGTTCGTGTTCTGGGAGAATTGTCTTAATTAAGCAGGCAGAGAAGAAACAGGGAGGATTGTTTTTATTCAGAACTCATAAGAAAATTAACTTTAAACAGCTTAAAAACGAATTACTGAAGGCAATAAAAACGAATAAAACTGATTTAGTTTATTTCAGGCAAGAGCCTTGTATTCTTCATGTTGCCTGTGCCTCACTTGCTGGTGCTCAAAATCTTCTAGATTCTGCAAAACTTGCTGGATGGAAGAACTCTGGGATAATGGCTTCTAGTTCTCGGATTGTTTTAGAGATGAGAAGCACAGAATTTATTCAGATGCCCATAATTAATCTTGGCAAGATGCTTGTGGATGATAAATTCTTGAAATTGCTTGTTAAAGAGGCAAATAGAAAACTTGAGAGAACGTTTTCTAAAATCAAGAAACTCGAGAAATTATTACTATAGAAAAACAACAAAGTCTAAGAAAAGTTTAAAAAGAAGTAGTATTTCTATATTTTGAATAATTTGTATTACCAGTACAAATTACTCGTAATTTGAGGTGAATTCTTTTCCTTAGTAGGAAAATTATTAAAATATACAGTCTGGGGAAGTATTTAAATCTTTCCTAGCTGAAAAAAACAAAAAACTGAAAGGAGGTTAAAAAAAATGGTACTAGATTTTGCAAAAGAGGCGATAGAAAACGCGTCTACACATAGTATAAACTTTGATGAACTCAAGGCTGGAAAAGCTAACATAAAAGTATTTGGCGCTGGCGGAGCAGGAAGCAACATGGTTACCTGGCTTTATAACAAGGGAATTAATGGGGCTACTGTTTACGGTGTGAATACTGATGCTTTGCACCTTAGTATAACCAAAGCTGATGAGAAGATTCTTATTGGAAAAGAGTTAACTAGGGGTTTGGGTGCTGGCGGCTATCCTCAGAAGGGAAGAGAAGCTGCAAAAGAATCTATTTCTGATTTAAAGAAATCAGTTTCTTCTGCTGATATGATCTTTGTCCTTGCAGGAATGGGTGGAGGCACTGGAACTGGCGCTGCTCCTGTTATTGCTCAGTTGGCTAAAGAAGCCGGAGCAATTGTAATTGGGGTTGTAACAATGCCCTGGGAGTGCGAAAAGGCTAGAATTGACAAGGCTGAGTTTGGCTTGCAAGAGTTGAGAGACGTGTCTGATACTGTTATAGTTATTGATAATAACAGGCTTACTGATATTGCAGGAAATCTTCCTATTGAGCAGGCTTTCGCTGTTGCTAATGAACTGGTTTCAACAATGATAAAAGGAATCGTGGAAACAATTACCTTGCCTTCATTGATAAACTTGGATTATGCAGATGTCTCTTCTATTATGAAAAATGGAGGAGTTGCTGTTATTGGCATTGGAGAGAGTGATACTGCAAATAGAGTTGAGGAGTCTGTTAGACAGGCTCTTACACATCCCCTATTAGATGTAGATTATAAAGGGGCTACTGGAGCTTTAGTGCATATAATTGGCGGGCCTGACATGAAACTTGAGGAGTTCAGTAACATTGGCCAGCTTGTAACAGAGAACTTGAGCCCTGAAGCTCAGGTAATCATCGGAGCAAGAGTCAATAAGGAGTTTACTGGAAAGGTGAGAGTTATCACAATTATGACTGGTGTTAA
The DNA here is from genome assembly GCA_018901625.1 of Nanobdellota archaeon. GTDB lineage: Archaea > Nanobdellota > Nanobdellia > Pacearchaeales > GW2011-AR1 > JAHIEM01. The sequence continues at coordinate 5,478 of JAHIEM010000113.1, read as the reverse complement.
GTCGCCTTATATACTTGGAAAAGCAAGACCTGAATTCGCTTCTCCAGCTCCAGAGATAAATGAGCTGGGCATAGAGGTGTATAGATAATAAACCTTTAGAAAAGGTTTCCAAAGTGCAACTTACAGTTGTAGGGTAATTGTTTTTACTTAAATTTTTTAATTGCGGGGGTTTTCCCCTGCTTTTTTCTTTTATTTTTTAGTTATGTCAGAAATTAAAACCTCATTATTTATAATGGGGTCGTAAACTTACTGCTTTTAATTTCTGAGCATCCTAAAAACAAGGGGCTTTACAAACCGCATCTTTCAAGATGCGGTGCCCCATTGTTTTTTTGATGTTGAATATCTTGTGGAAAAACTTTTCACTTTACTATCTTAAATTATATATTCAAAAGTGAAAAGTTTTTGGGGGCGTTCAAATTTAGGATTAAATCTCCTGCATAAATCGAATAACTTGAAAGAGATTCTGTGCAGTGCTGCTTTGGAGAGCATTACTATTTGGTTTAATGCACCGGGGGAGAGTTGAACCACACAATATAAATACTTTTAAATGAGATTATATTAACAAAATATGCCAACTTATGAAAATCCAACTTATTGGAATGAATCTGGAAAATGTGATTATGTATCTAGTGAGGTTCAAATTACACTTCAGAAATATAATCCTGGTACAGTTAATATATTAGACAGAATTGATTGTCCAAACTTTTGCAGAAAAGATAGAAGTTGTAGAGATTCTACATGCTCAAGTCCCGATGGTTTGTGTGGATATCTTGAATATCCTTTTTTGTCGTTTGGTTTAATGCCCAAACCGAGGTTAGCAAATTCTGGTTCTTCAAAATAAACATTTTTTTAGTTAATCTGAAAATAACATGATTTGTTGTATTAAATAGATTATTATGGGGGAAAATTTTGGAAAGTTAATTTTTCGAGTTAGAATGCTTCTGGTTTATTAGGTTCTTTCATATACTTATTTTTCCATTTATTGAACCATAGAATATTATCCAGATTTGCATCTTTTGGCTTCAGCTTGTGTCCTGGCATTTCGTATCCTACTGGCAGGAGAGCTTCAACCTGCAGGTTTTCATTATCATTTGGTATTTCAAGAATTCTTTTTACTTCATCATCTACAAAAGCGCCTACCCAGCAGGAAGATAATCCTAACTCTACTATCTTCAGCAGGAAGTTTTCAATTGCTGCTCCTGCCTGCTGTCTTGCGTAAATCTCTCCGCGCTCATCATAACTCTTTACTAAGCTGGTTTTGTCAGTGCATACTGCAAATACATAATTGGCTTGCTCTATAAATTTCTGCTGGCTTGCTTCTGCCATTTCTTTTATTTTTTCTTTGTCATCAACTAGAATAAATCTTAGTGCGTAAATATTCCCTGCCAATGGGGCTTTGTTAGCTGCGTCAATTGCCTCAATAATATCTTCCCATTTTGGCTTTTTGCTTGAAAACCTTCTGACACTACGCCTTTCTTTTATTATGTCATCAAATTTCATCATTCAGTTAAGAAAGAGGGATATAAAAATGTTATTATGGATAGAACGTCCCCAGGAGGGCTCGAACCTCCGACCTCCTGATATCAGAAAGCCTACCATAGATAGTGACTTGTAACAGTCAGTTGCTCTACCTGTTGCTCCCTTTATTTTCTAAAGGTCTGAGCTATGGGGACAAATTCATCTAATCCGAGGACTAGGTGATTATTAAGAATCTTGTAATAGCTATATAAAGCTTTTGGGATAACAACATAGATTTTATACTTATTTTTTAGTGCCTCTATTTTTTCTTTCAGTTTATATGCGTTGTTTTCGCCTTTCCACATGGTACATTCAACAATTATATTGTTGCCTATCAGGAAATCTGGGAAAAAGTAGCGTTTTCCAGAATGAACTAGAGGCTCGTAATCATAATCAATTCCCAAATTAAACAGAACATCCGCGGTTTGTTTTTCAAATATGTTCCTTACTTTTTCTCCTCTTTTTGTTGTAGAATGATATCCTCTTCCTACCTTTTTGAATCTGGAATACTGTATGTTATAATATTTCTCTGGATTGTTTTTTTTCATAGACTTGTGCCAGTGTTTTAATTTTTTCGCTTGAAAATTCTGCCATTTTTCATCTCTTCTTCAAAAGTACCTTTCTTCTTTTTAGAGGCAACGCATCCAATTCCTCCTCTGATTTGTTTCCAATTTTCTGGTAGTTTTTCAGTAATCATATCTTCTTTATTTGTCATACTAAGAAAATCAGTTAACACATTAAACCTCTCTTCAGTTATCGCTTTTCCTTCTAGATATCCGCAGATTGTAGAACGAGGGATTCCTGTTATTTTTGCAAGTTTCCGGTATGCTCCTGCTTTTTTGATAGCTTCTCTAACTAGTTCTTCCTGATTTTCCTCTTTTAATCTTACAAACATAAGAGTTATAAGAAATCTTTATTTATAACTCTTCTCTCCCAAGCTGAGCTAAGGGGACGCTCTTTTTATTCTTCTATCTTCAACCCTAAATCAGAAGGATGCAGGATTTTTCTCTGTTTTTCCAAATATGCGTACACAGAAGATTGCTTGCTTCCCTGGATAAGCATTGCTATTGCGCGCAGGCATGTTCTAATGCTTTCTGCTTCCCCTATTACTCCGACTTCATTCTCGTGAAGTGAGATTTGGCAGTCTGAAAGCTCTTCTATTAGCGCTTTTGTTCTCCCTTCTGCTCCTATAACTCTTGCTCTCACTTCCCTGAGATTGCTTCTTCGAGTTAGGTTTTTTATTTCTATTTTTTCTAGAATATGGTCTTCTTCTTTTAGGAGGAGAGCTGTTTCAATTGGAAAACCCATTTCTATTGCATCAAAGACACTCCTGGCAATAAATTCATTAAATTCATTGCCATTCATTGTTAGCCTTCTTCCATCTATTGTTATTTTAATACTCAGCTTTTTCTCAAATAAACTCTTGTTCTCGTAGACTTTTTTTATGTTTTTAAGAATAAATGTTTTCATTTTCCACTATAAGTCACGCAGGAGTCTGGGGTCTCCCATAGTTTAATTTCGCATAGATTTAGTTTTGTTTTTAACTTGCTCCAAACCCAGAGAGAGATGTTCTCTGCTGTTGGGTTTTCTATTATTTCGTTTAGATATGAATGGTCAAGAGTATTTATTACACTTTCTCTTACAAGATTGTCTATCTCGCAGAAATCTATCACTATTCCTTCTTTGCTAACCTTTCCTTCGACAGATATTTCCAGGATGTATGTATGCCCGTGGAGGTTTTTGCACTTTCCCTTATGATTTGGGAGTTTGTGCGCTGCTTCAAACCTGGATGTTCTTGATAGTTTCATGCTCATAAATTGAAACTATACTTTTTAAAATATGGCTTTTTGTGCAGATTGCTAAATAAACCTATTAAATAACGACTGCTGTCGAGATAAATTATTTTATTGAGGGAGAATTATTTGGGCTGCATTAAATAATTGGGTTGGGGCTAGACTTTTTATGGAGATATGCTTAGACTGGGTGTGGATTTGCATTTTAGAATTCTGAGATTTCCTTCAGATACCCTTTTTTCTTCAGCCACTCTACTGCTGTAGGAGTATACTTGAAAACAACATCGCCTTTTTCATTGTCAAATTCCCATGGTTCAACTAGAACAACATCGCCTTCTCTTAGCCATAACCTCTTTTTCAATCTCCCTGGAACTCTGCAGTTTCTTGATTTTCCATCAAAACATCTTATCATAACCCTGCTTGCTCCGAGCCTCTGGTCCAGGATTCCCAGAACTTCCTTGTCTCTTGGCAAGCGAACTCTGATTGGGCCTTGCAAGCCCTGCTGGTTTTGGGATGATTCTTCCCCGAATTCTTCGCTTTCATCTTCACTCATATTTAGGTTAGAAATAGGTGATTTATAAAGATGATGATTAGAAAAGTTTATTAAGTTCACCTCTTATCATGAGTTATGGAAGATTTAGATGGGCATTGTGCAGGAGAGTGTGATTGTTATCCAACTCCCGAAATTGTCTTAGTTTCTAGAAGAAATGTTAATAGAGATTTTGATAGGTGCATGATTAATATTTCTACTGGCTGGGGGGATTATTTTTCTAAATTTGTATTGAAGGCTAGAGTTAGACTTGCGGCGGCTGTTGTTGAAGATAAGTTTCCAAAACTTTATGGATTTTTGGCAAGGTGCGGAGTTCTGAGACCTTATTCACAATAAAACCAGGGCAAAAGGAACATCCTGAACTTGTTTTATGCCTTCTTCTGAGATTATGCCTGCTTTTAGCGCGCAGTTTACTGAGTCGCTGCCTATAATATTAAAAGTGGCATCTTCTTTTGCCATGTCTTTTAGGATTTCTATAAGTTCTTCAGCTGTTTTTTCTTCTCCTTTGTAGAAGTTCTCTCTAATGTCCAACTGAGCGATGCCTTGTTCAAACTTTTTGTTAGTTAGTTCAGAATCACATACTGCCACTACATCTCGATATGCTTTATGCACTTTAATTAACATTAGAATTATCCATTAACATTCTATTTAAACATTATGGTGGGGCATTTAAGAAATTGGGTGTTCGGCACGATATCTTTTAAATTTATCTGTCTCATTTTTATAGGCTTCCATAACTGCAGCAGAGATATCCTCCAGACTAATATTTTCCATTTGCATAGCACATAGCATACTGGGGTTAACTTTATCTAAGAGATTAGCTAAGCCTGAAGGGTTTCTTTCAGAAGTTTCTGCCAGTTCTCTTAAAATTCCTCTTTGAATTACATACCTACTCCATTCATTGTTCTTGTCTCTTATCCATAATTCATGGTCTTCTGTACTGATAATCTCTTCTTCTCTTCCAGGTTCAGGGCTGTGGAGAGAAGTAATTTTTATTTGGTCTTTTTCATACAGAGTATCATTATTCATAAGTTGATATACTCATCTGCTTTTTAAGAATTATTATAGTCTAATATAGCCTTCTTAAAGGGGTATTACTTATCGTGTGAGTATCTTACTGAAAATACCCTTTATCTATACTTTAACATGTTTATAAAACTGATATAAATTCAAAAATTATAAATTAAATAAGTTTCTTATTTCTTGCCTAACATACAGCAAACAGTTGTTCCGCAATTAGGGCATTTTCCTTTTGCCATTCTTGTGCCCCTTTTTGTTTCTGTTTCTTTTGGGTCTTTCATTTCAACTTTCGCTTTGCACTTAACACAATATCCTTGAGTCATTTTTGTTTTCCTCCTTTGCATCCTTAATTTGTTACTTTTTTCTGTCTTTAAAAAACCTTGTGTTTTCCTTTTTTGGTTTTTTAACTCATCAAAATTCTGATGTTGTGAAGAATTTTGAGATTTTTAAACCTTGCTTTGAGATTTTTATTGAATTTTAGCTCTAACTGAATGCTTAATGAACCTTTAGGAGGTTCCCAACTGTCGTGCTTCATACCTTAGCACAACTTAACACCCTTAAGGTGTAGCGCATTCAGATTAGGCTCACTGAATTTTA
>JAHIEM010000112.1 GCA_018901625.1 Nanobdellota archaeon | reverse complement strand
TAGCTGGAACTGCTGAAAAACTAGAGAAAGGTGTTAAGCTATTGAAAGCAGTATCTGGAATGAATCCAAGCAAGGTGCAGAGCAAGAAGAGAATACCTAGTTTGGGAGTAAGACCTGGACTAGAAACAGGGGCACTAGTTACTATAAGAAAAGATAAGATAAAACCTCTTCTCACAAGAATATTGCAGGCAGTAAGCAATGAAATAAAGGAGAGTTCGTTTGAGAATAATCATTTCTCATTTGGAGTTCACGAGTATATAGAAATTCCGGGAATGGAGTATCAGAGAGATATTGGGATTTTAGGATTAAATGTTACAGTGGATTTTGTCAGGCCAGGAAAGAGAGTAAAAAGAAAGAAGATTAAGCAGGGGAAAATCCCGCGAAGACAGGAAGTTAAGAGAGAGGAAATAATAGAGTTCATGACTAAAAATTATAAAATAAACTTGAAGGAGAAATAAAAATGAACTCAAAAATATACATTTTTGAAACTCGGAAATTTGATAATTTCCGATTTTTAAATTTCCAAAGAGAATTAGGAGGAGAAATTTAAAATGGGAGCAAGTGACTGGAAGAAATCAACAAGGCAGCTGAAGAACAAGCCTGCAAAGATGCAGAAGTTCCTTAAGCATAATAAGCCAAAAGAAAGAAAGCTTGGAATCTCTTCAAGAAAGTGTGAGAGATGTGGAAGATTTGGAGCTCACATTTCAAGTTACGGACTAAATTTATGCAGGCAGTGTTTCAGAGAGATTGCTGTTGAAATCGGATTTAAAAAATATTCATAGGAGAAAAAAATGTTTAAAATAAATACAGAAACAATGAGAAAAGGATTAGAAGAAGCTCTGAAAAATCAAATTAATGTAATTGAAGAATTAATTAATGAAGTAATAGAATGCCCTGCAAGAGGATATGTTGGGGATAGTCTTAATGCCCTGATGACTCAAAAAAGAGCTTATGAAGTATTAACTAATTTATCAAGAGGTTCAGGAATAGATACTGCGAGTTATGACCTAACTTGCTCAAGATTAATTGAAAAAGTAGAATTAAATCAGGGGGCTGTAAGAGTTAATTAAAAATGTCACAAGATATAATATCAGACACGCTGAATCAGATAATGAATGCCAAGAGAGCTAGAAAGAGCTCTGTTATTGTAAAAAGGCACTCTAATCTCTTACTGGGAGTTTTAGAGATTGCTAAGAGCAGGGGATATATTGAGAGTTATAAAGTTGATGGAAGAAATCTTGAGATAAATTTTAAGCTTAACGAGTGCAAAGCAATAAAACCAAGATTCACAGTCCAGGTAAAGGAGATTGATAAGTACGTGAGAAGATATCTACCAGCAAGAAATTTTGGGATGATTATTGTCTCTACTAGCTCGGGATTAGTGAGTCACGAAGAGGCTAGTGAAAAGAAAATTGGAGGAAGCCTGATAGCTTATTTCTACTAATGAGAAAAGAAATTATTGAAAAGATAAATATTCCTGAAGGAATTGAAGTTGAAATCACAGATAGTGAAATAAAGCTTAAGAAATCAGGAAAAGAAGCTTCAAGAAAATACAGAGGATTTACAATTAAGAAGGAAGGAGATGTTGTAAGCCTCGAATGCGCAAAAGCCACGAAGAATGAGAAGAAGCAGATGAAGACGCTACTGGCTCATATAAAAAATGGGATTAGCGGGCTTATTGAAAGGTTTGAGTATAAGCTGCAGGTTTGCGCTGTTCACTTCCCGATGAATGTGTCTATAGACAAAGCAAAGAATGAAGTTTTGATAAAGAACTTTCTTGGAGGAGTAAAGCCAAGAATAGCCAAGATTATTCCAGGAGTTGAAGTGAAGATAGAAAAAGACATGATTACTGTGTTAAGTGAGCTCAAGGAAAAAGCAGGACAGACTGCGGCTAATATAGAACAGGCAACAAGAATCACTAACAGAGACAGAAGAGTGTTTCAAGATGGAATCTATATAATAGAAAAACCAGGGGAGAAGATATTGTAACATGGCAAGAAAAAAATTTATACGAAGAAATCACGACAAGTATAAGAGGCTTGGGGGAAGAAGAAAGAAACTTATCTGGAGAAGACCAAAGGGAATTCACAATAAGATGAGGGAGAGAAGAGCAGGATATCCTCAGAGGCCTGAAATTGGAATGAAAAACTATCAGGATGAGACTAAACTAGTCAGGAATATGAAAGATTTAATGATGATTAAGAAAGGGGAGAAGGTTATTCTGGCCAAGGTTGGAAGAAAGTTAAGAAGCTTGATGGAAACAAAGGCAAATGAAATTGGAGCAAAGATATTAAACCAGAGAAAATCAGGAGAAAATAAAAAATGAATCTAAAAAAGAAGAAAAATCTCGCGGCAAGAACTTTTGGAGTTGGGGCAGGAAGGATAATGTTCAGAAACGAGAGAATTGATGAGATAAAAGAAGCTATAACCAAGCAGGACATGCGTGATTTAATGTCTAGCAATGCAATAATGATTAAAGATGTAAATGGAAGAAGAAAGATTAAAAAGCGAAACAGGAGAAGAGGAGCTGGAAAGATTAAGAAGAAGATTAGACTGCGAAAGGAAGTTTACAAAAATGTTACAAGGAAATTAAGAGCATTTGCAAGACAGTTAAATCTTCAGGGAAGAATAACTAAAGAATACCATAAAGAATTAAGAAAGAAGATAAAATCACGAATATTCAGAAGCAAGGCGCATATGTCTGAAATGATTAAAGACACACTAAAGCCTTGGGCAAAAAACGTGGAAAAAATGGAGAGCACTAAAAAGTCAGGAAAGAAAATTGATGGAGAATCAAAATGAGAACAATAAAAAAGCGAAGAAGACTAGAGAATAAAACTGACTATAAATCGAGATTAGTAATGTTGAAATCAGAACTTCCCAGAGTGGTTTTCAGAAAGACAAATAAGTATATAATCGGACAGCTAGTCAGGAGCAATGAGGCTAGAGACGAGATTTCAGTAGGATTAGACTCAAGAAGTTTGATTGATTACGGGTGGCCAAAAGATTCAAAGAGCATAAAATCTTCTCCAGCAGCGTATTTAACAGGATTTTTGCTCGGGAAAAAGATTGTTGACAAAGAAGGAGAGATAAGGGCAATATTTGATTTAGGACTTCAGAGGAGCATAGCAAAATCGAGGGCATACGCTTTCTTGAAGGGAGTGATTGATGCTGGGGTAAAGATATCTTGCAATGAGGAGATGTTTCCTGATGAATCTAGAATTAGTGGAAAACAGCTGAAAAATTCAATCAATGTTGAACCAATTAAACAGAAAATAGAGAAGGAGGCTTAAGATGACAGAAGAAGAAACTAAGAAAGAAGAAGTTGAAGAGATTAGTGAAGAAGAAATGAAAAAAGCAATAGTTGAGAAGATTGTTGGAAAGGAAGTTGAAGAGAAATCTGAAGCAGAGCTAGAAAGAGATAGGCTGGTTGTGCAAGAGAGGAGAAGAGTTGAGGATGAACTTGCAAGATGGCAGCCAAAGACAAAACTCGGAAAGCTTGTGAAAGAAAAGAAATTAACTGATATTGACGAGATTTTAGAGAAAAACAAGATTCTTGAAGCAGGGATTGCAGACACTTTGTTAAACCTTAAGTCAGACCTTCTCGCGATTGGTCAGGCAAAAGGCAAGTTTGGCGGCGGGAAGAGAAGGGTGTGGAGACAAACTCAGAAAAAGTCTTCTGAGGGAAATGTTCCTACATTTGCATGCATGGCTGTTGCAGGGGATGAAAACGGACACATCGGGCTGGGGTATGGCAAGGCTAAAGAGACACTGCCTGGAAGAACAAAAGCAATCAGAGATTCTAAACTGAAGATAATGAAGATAAAAAGAGGGTGTGGGAGTTTTGACTGCTCGTGCGGCGAAGAACACTCTGTTCCGTTTAGGGTTGAGGGAAGTTGCGGGAGTCTGAGGGTAATACTTATGCCTGCCCCACAGGGAACAGGGCTAGTTGTAGGAGATGAATTAAAAAAGATTCTTAGACTTGCAGGGATAAGGGATGTTTATGGAAAGACTTTCGGGCAGACGAGGAGCACTATTAATCTTGCAAAAGCCTGCATGAATGCTTTGAAGCAAACAACAGAGATAATTGATTTTAGAGATAGTGGGGGGAAGAAGAAAAAATGATAGCAATTATAAGAATATCTGGGATTCCTGAAATGCCACTAAAAGCTGGCGAGACACTTGATAGAATGAGGTTGAGAAGGAAGTATTGCTGTGTTTTATTATCTGAAGAGCCTGAGAATTTGGGAATGATTAAGAGAGCTGAGAATTTTATTGCCTATGGGAAGATTGACAAAGAAACACTTGTTGAACTGATTAAAGCAAGAGGCAAAACAAGAGAAAAGAAAATCAAGGTTGATGCTGAACAAATTGCCAAGGAATTGCTTGAGGGAAAAATTAAGAAGAAACTCATTGATTTTGGATTAAAACCTTTTTTTAGACTGCATCCTCCTCGCGGAGGGATAGATTCTAAGACACACTATCCAAGAGGTGTTTTAGGAGACAATAAAGAAGATATTAATAAATTAATCAGGAGGATGTTATAATGGGTGGAGGTACTGGAACTGGAACAATGGCAAGATTAGGTCAAGATGTTGGTTGTGTTAGATGGCCTAGTGATAATCTTAATACTGAAGAGGTTCAGAGAGGAAGGATGTTTGTTTTGGGGAATGGAGAACTAGAATTAATTTTTGAGGGCTACCAATCCAGAAGGAGCAACTCTGGAGTTTTCTCAACAGTAAGAAGAATGACTTCTGATGCAAATGTTTGCGCTTCTTATGCAGTTCACAGGGGAGAGAATGGAAGTGTAGAGAGTATTGAAATGTCTGAAAAAGATTATCATCACAAGTGGCAGGGGCAGGGATGGGAAGCTGAAGACGAATTACTGCGGGAGGCTGGAAGATGAAACTACGAAAATTAAGAATTTTCGAGCCCCATTTTTTAGGAGGTAAAAAATGAAACTCAAGAAACGAAATAAGAGAAGCAGAGCAAGAGGAAACAGAACTCTCGGGTTTGCTATGAAGAAGCATAAAGGTTCTGGAAATCGGGGAGGAAAGGGAATGGCTGGAACAGGAAAGAGAGGTGATCAGAAAAAATCGTGGGTTATTAAATATCAGCATCCGTATTTTGGAAAACAGGGAACAACTTCAAAATCAACCAGAAGAAAGAAGAATAATGTTATTAATTTATGGCAGATTTGCGAGAAATACAAGCCAGGAGAGACTAATCTGAAGGATTACAAGATACTTGGAGTGGGAGAGATAAAAGGAAAATATACTATAACAGCAAAGGCTGTCTCAAAATCGGCAAGAGAGAGAATAGAAAAAGAGGGCGGGAAGATAATTGTTGTTGGAGAGAAAGAAGAAAAGAGTGAGAAGAAAGAAGCTAAGAAAGATCGCAAGAAGTGAGAAGCAATATGGAAAAAGAAACTATTCTTAGAGAGTTAAAAACGAGATTTGGAAATGAGAGAAAAGAACTTGGGTTTAAATCTACATTTGAACAAATAGATGAAATATTTTTTGTTGAGGATTTTATACTAAAGGAGGGGTTTGTAAGCAATCACTTAATGAGGCAGATTTCTGGGAGGATTATAGAGACATTTCATGGGTGGGCAGGTTATCTGCATAATTTTGTTCTTCCAAACCCTGGAAATGCTGTGAGTGTGACAGAGAACAAACTATTTTCTGAGAGTGAGAAGAAAGAGATATGGAATGTTTTTAAGGGGTGCATGGACTTCTCGAGCAAAAACTCAATTATCGGGCTGACAAAAAGCAAGGAAGAGCAGACAAAGTTTATTGATGATTCTGTAGGTTTCTGGGAGACATTATTAAAACCAAAACTTACTGAGATAATGAATAAGGTTAATTCTGAGTGGGGAAAATAAGCTTAGAACAACCTTTATAAAACCAGATTATATTTAAAGAATATGGGAATAGAAAAAGTCCTGCATAATTTGCCTGAGGTACAGGGGCCTATAGAGAAAAAACTCTCGTTTAATACAAAATTAAAGTGGACAATCATCATACTAGTATCTTTTTTTGTGCTTGCAAATGTCCCGCTATACGGCTTGGCTCAGAATGCTCTTGACAGATTTCAGTATCTTGCAATAATTCTTGGAACAGATTTTGGCTCAATAATCTCGCTTGGAATCGGGCCGATTGTTATGGCGTCTATTATACTGCAGCTGCTGGTTGGGAGCAAGATTCTTGACATAGACACAAAATCTGAAGAAGGAAAGAAATATTTTGGGGGATTGCAGAAAATCATGGTTTATTTTTTTATAATATTTGAAGCAGTAGTATATGTCTTAATGAATGGGCTGCAGGCAATGCCGGGATTTACATTGATAGTGATTATCCAGCTCGTGCTTGGGGGGCTGGCAATAGTATTTATGGATGACTTGATGAACAAGTGGGGATTTGGGCACGGGGTTTCATTATTTATTGTAGCAGGGGTTGGGTGGAGACTTTTTGCAGGATTCTTCCAGTTTATAGGAACTCAAGGCGGGAATTGCTTGTTAAAGTTTTCTGGAACAGACTTTATCGGGTGTCCAGGCCAGCTATTAGCTGCAATTCAATCTGTTGTGAATGGAGATTCTCTTGGAGCCCTGATTGCGCTTGCAACAATAGTTGTAACTATAGTAATATTCTTAGCAGTTGTCTGGGCACAGTCACTAAAAGTAGAGATTCCACTTTCTTTTGACAGGTTAAGGGGGTATAGTATAAGATGGCCTTTGCAGTTTTTTTATGCATCAGTTATTCCGGTAATACTTGTAGCTGCTCTTGCAGCAAATCTTCAGCTGTTCGGGGGGCTTATTCAGAACTGGGCAGGCCATGCGACATGGTTCGGGGGTTTTTCACAGGGAAGAGCTGAATCTGGATTTGCATTCTGGATTGCTTCCCAGCATAATCTTCTACAGTTAGCAATTACTGGAAGTTTAGCATGGAAGTATCTTCTTCAGGGAATAACTCACACACTTTTCTATATGGCTTTCTCAATAATCTTTGCACTATTCTGGGTTAAGACATCTGGGATGGATTCTGCTTCGCAGGCAAGGAATATTATGGGGAGCGGGCTGCAGATACCGGGATTTAGAAAAGATGAGAGAATACTTGAGGCAGTTCTGGACAGGTATATTATGCCTCTTACAGTTATGGGCGGGGCAGCTATTGGGTTACTGGCTTCTATTGCTGATTTGATGGGGGCTCTTACCAGCGGGACAGCAATTCTCCTGGCAGTGATGATAATTTACCAGTATTATAACACGATTGCTCAACAGCATGCTGTTGATATGCATCCGGCCATGAAGAAATTAATGAGTTAGGCTTGTTTCTGGGCGAAAGGAGTTACACCTCGTGGAAAAACTTTTCACTTTTGAATATATGACTTAAGATAGTAAAGTGAAAAGTTTTTGGGGGCGTTAATTAGGATTAACTTAGCTACATAAACTGAATAACTAGAAGGAGTTTTGGTGCAACGCTATAGAGGAGAGTATTACTAAAAGGTTTAACGCCTAAGAAATGGAGTTAAACTTTCTTATAGAAATTTATAATATATTATTGAGTATATTATATCTTTAAAAATAGTAGTTTCATAATGAAAAAATGGAAGTAACTGAGCAACAAAAAGGACTTCATGTAAGAGATTTATTAAAAAATGCTTATGATAAATTAAATCAACAACATAAAAATAGAGAGATAATTTTTCCCAATAGAGCATTAACTGAAATTGCAGATGATAGTGATTGGCATAGAAGCAGAACAGGACACATGGGTTATGAGAGTGCAAGGGCATTTCAATTTAATGGTAAAGTTTGGGTAGTTGCTAGAGGTGAAAAATGTGGAAGCTATCCTGCTGAACCTTATGATAGTGATGTAATGGCTTTAGAGTTTCCATTAAAAGGCAGAATAACAAAAGCTACAAAAGAAGAATTAGCCAGAAAAATAGGAGAAAGTTCATATTTTAGAAATTCATTGATTTATGGAATGGCAGATGGTAATCTTGCTGTTAGTAAAAGAGGAAGGTTTGGAAAACAAATGCTTGAGTTATTAGGACCTAAAGTTCAAGAGTTTATTGCTCAAAAACCAGAATATGATAGAAGTGTTATTTTAGCATCAACCTTGCGATATCCAACAACTAAAAATATGCTTTACAAACCAGAGTTTGCTGATTTCTTGGCAGAATCATTTGAAGCTGTTTTAACAAGTCAATAAATTTTTTGTGATACATTTTTGTGTAACACTTCTTATAACACACTTTGTCATACTTTATGTAACAATTTTTGTAACACGTATCGTGGGGGCGTTTAACTTTAGGATTAAGTAGGCTACATAAACTGAATAACTATGAGTTCTTTTGGGTTAAGTTACGAATAGGGCGTTGAACTAAATGGTTAAGTGCTTTGGAAGAGAGTTGAGTTAGAAACATTGGAAGATAAATTTATAAATCTCTTTCTAAGAGAATTTATATGAAACAACAAGTTATGTATCACTATACAAATCCAAAAGGATGGGCTGGAATAGCAAATGGACAAGATGGTTATGTAATTGAACATCCAATAACTAAAAAAATGGTTGATAGCGAAACAGTAAAAGGGTGGATGATTCCTCATAGAAGATTAATTCCCCAAGGCATAGAATCTTCTTTAGTTCCTTGGGAAGCAACTTCGCCAGCAATTTTTGGATTGCCAGAACCTACTCCGCAATCTTGGATGCAATATAGAGATTGTATAAATGTCTGGGATTACTTACTTAGTTGTTGTAAAAGCGGAGCAGATAAATTAGCTTTGTTAAAAATAAACTTAGTAGATAGTGATAACTCTCTAGTCTTTGATTATGTTCATATCAGAAGATCTGCAAGAGATTTAGCACAAACTAAAGATCCAGATAGGTATAGAAAAATATTAGCAGAAGGGAATAGGGATTACTGGAATTCTAGGGTTGAACTCAATAGATATGATGGCAGTTTTGTTCTTCCAGAAATTGTTGTCTTTTCAGCAATTCCAATAGAAAGAATAGAATTTCTTGGAGAAAGAGATAGAGAGCTATTTGCAGCATGACGAAGATGTTGCTATCTTAATCCTTAGGACTTCAAGAATTTATTAATTCTTGACAGCATTCAAAAACCAGAGGTTTTTGATGTTAACTTCTCGTGGAAAAACTTTTCACTTTACTATCTTAAATCATATATTCAAAGGTAAAAAGTTTTTGGGGTCATTTTACCGAGCCAGAGAAATCATCACATTTTTAAACACTCTTTATCTATTGTTTTTATAAAAGAAGATGATAGTTGAACTAATTCAGGCAAATCCAAAGGTAAGCATTATTCTGATTGCAATAGCTGTGACTCTTGTTTCTATGATGATAACTAAGCTGCTGACTAACCAGGAAAAGATGAAAGATTTGAAGAATAAGCAGAGCGCGTGCAAGGAGCTTATGAAAAAGCACAAAGGCAACTCGGCAAAGATGATGGAGATTCAGAAAGAGTTGATGGCGTGCTCTATGGAGCAGATGAAAGCAGGATTTAAGCCAATGCTAATAACTTTTATACCTTTTATAATCTTATTCGGTTTTATTAGAAATGTTTTTGCAACTACTTCAATAGCAGGGGGTTGGTTCTGGTATTATCTGATTACTGCCCTGGCTGCCAGCATGATTCTGAGAAAAGTTCTGAAGATGTGATTTTATTTTTTCGTATCTTAATCGTGATGAGGTAAACTAGACTTGCAAGAAGTATGCCTGCAGAATCAATTAAAAAATCAGAAAAAGAGCATGCCCTGTATGGAACAAATAACTGATGAAACTCATCTGAGAGCGCGTAAAATAATGAGATAAATAGTGAGGGGATAATTAAAATTACTCTTTTTCCTTTTGTGAAAGATATTGCGAGAAAAAAAGAGAGCCAGAAGAAGACAATAAAGTGATAGAATATTGACAGGAAGCTTGTGCCTGTTCCGCCTTTTAGACTTAGAGAAGAAATGATGAAGATGAGTAATGCTAATATAGATACCATGATCCAAGAAATGAGGGGGTGTTTCTCGAGAATAATCCTCCTCTTTTGCTCCATTTATCTGCTAGATTTGGAAGATATTTAAATAAAATTGCTCTTGAATAGATATAATCAAAAACTCATCTTAAAAAATCCTGAAGATAGATATAATTAAATACCCTCTAAACTGCAAAAAAGAATGGCGCGAGAAGAATTAATACTAAAGCTGCAGATGCTCGAGCAGAGAGCAGAGGAGAGAAGACAGCAGATAGGCGAGACAGACAGGCAGATAGAGGAAATGATGCAGCTTAGGATGAGTCTCGAGAGACTTGAGAGCAGCAGGGGAAAGGAAATTCTTTCTGCACTTGGAAGAGGCGTATTTTTGAATACAAAAGTTAATGATGACAAGGTTTTTGTCAATGTGGGAAGAAAGGTTCTTGTGAGAAAAACATTCAAGGAAGCTATTGAGATACTTGACAATCAATTAGAGGGTTTAGAGGCAATGAAGTCTGAATTAATGAATGGAGTGGAAGAGATTAATCTTAAGCTTTACGAGTTATTAGAAGAGGCGCAGAAAGCTGAGAAAGAAAACTAGTTTTTCTTGGCTTTTTTTATGAATTCAGAGTGGGACAGAATTCCGAGTTCACTGATTACTGCTTTAATGTATCTTGCTTGTATTTTCTCAAAGGCAGGATTTCGTATTTTAATATTTTTAGGCACGCGTGACCAGACTTCGCGAAAATCTCTTTCTTCAATTGGAACATAATGGCTAGAATATTTCCACGAATCTGCAACTATATATAATGGGATTTTATGCAGTGATGCGAGTTCTGCAATCATCCCGCTCCCCACCTTGTTAATTACTCCAGATTTAAGAACTGCATCTGCGCCCAGAAGAATCATGCTAACTTTCCTGCTGTTTTGTTTACTTTCCAAAGCAATGTCTATTGCTGAATCTATAAAAGTAGTTATTTTAATTCCTGCTTTCTTGAGTTCTGAAGCGGTTTTTCTTCCCTGGAATAACGGCCTTGTTTCTGTGTTGTAAACTTCAAATCTCTTTCTGTGTTTTTTCGCATAAACAAGAGAGTTAACAACAGCAGAAGAATGGCAGTGAGTAAAGATGACTGAGTTATTTCTGATAGTTCTTAATACAAATTTGTTGATTTTATCCTGAGCAGATTGAAAATGCTCTAGTGTCTTTTTGTATCCGAATTTCTCGAACTTATGAAGAGTGTTAACTAGCATTGGTTCTGTGGGTCTTGCATGAACCAGACTGCTCATTGATTCTTTTGTAGGACTTAAAGAATAAGCATATAATGCTGCTTTTGCAATATTTCTAGCGCCCTGAATCTTAATATCTTTTATATCCTGAACTATCTTGCTGAACCTCTTTTTATTGTTCATGATGGGATCAGTTATTGTGAATATAAAAAGATTTGCTATCAACTTGATTAGTTATCAGCCTGTGAGATAATTTAATTAATCAAATATTATAAAAGAACATTTAAAAATACAATATCCTTAAAATCCTCATGTTTGAGATGATTTTAAGCCCGAGAAAGGCAAAGAGAGCTCCTTGGGAGATGTTTTTTGTAGGAATATTTTACGCCAGTCTGGCAATTCTTCTTGTTCAGTGGATTTTCAGCCAGGATGCTGTTCTGTCAAAATACTCTGGAATCTTGGTTGTAACTTTTACTGTAATGTTTTGCACTCCCTTCATGTATTTTTTGATAAGAAATGAGGAAGATGAAGATATCAGGCAGGAAGGAGCAACAAGATTGTTAAAAGAGCACAGCAAGGCAATTTTTGCTCTGATGTGGTTATTCATAGGGTTTATAGTTGCGTTTTCGTTCTGGTACATAATGCTCGGCTCTAGCACTAACTTTAAAGCCCAGATAGAAACTTACTGTTCAATAAACAAGCCAAATAACTTTGATGCTTGTGTCCAGGAGCACGGAGTCAAATCTGCTGGCAAAGCTACTGGATTGGTTACCTCTACTGATAAGTTTCTTATGATATTTGTCAATAATGTCTATGTTTTGATATTTACAATTGTTTTCTCGCTTATTTTTGGGGCAGGGGCTATCTTTGTTCTTGCGTGGAATGCTAGTGTTATTGCAGCTGCTGTGGGAATTTTTTCAAGAAATGATGTTGCGAATTTGCCTCTTGGAATCTCAAGATACATGATTCACGGTATTCCAGAAATAATTGCTTATTTTGTAGCATTTCTCGCAGGGGGAATACTCGGCATGGCTATAACTAAACATGATACTCATAAAGAGAGATTTTGGAATATCTTGCAAGACTCACTTAACTTAGTTATAATCGCAGTAGTCATACTCTTGCTGGCTGCAGTTATTGAGGTTTATGTTACTCCGGTGTTATTTTAACCTCGTTGCCAGGAAGTCCATGTCCTGAATATCAGTTAGGGTATGGATGAATTGGCATAGAAAAGTATATAAAGGTATTGTGTATCTATTGTGTATGAAACAAAGAACAAATATACAAATAGAACATAGAACATTAGAAAAAATGAAGAAATTGAGAATAACCAAAAGAGAAACTTATGATGAAATAATAAATAGGCTTATGAAAACTCATGACAATAACATATAAATTCAGATTATATCCAAAAAAAGCAGAACAGGAAAAGTTAGAAACAGCAAGAGAAATCTGCAGGCAGACTTACAATTATCTTCTTGCAGAATTGGATGAAGGATATACAAAGAACGAAATCCAAAACTATTTGCTTGATTTGAAAGTTTGTTATCCTGAAATGAATGATGTTCATTCTAAGGTTTTGCAGATGGAAAACCAAAGATTATTCGGTAATCTATCTTCGTTGGTTAAACTAAAAAAGCACGGAAAGAAAGTTGGAAGATTGCGATTCAAAGGAAAAAATTGGTTCAAGACTTTTACTTATAATCAAAGCGGTTTTGAGTTAATTCATCTGAGAGCAAAGAAAGGAATTTTATTTCTTTCAAAGATTGGAGATATTCCAATCAAACTTCATAGACGAGTTGAAGGTAATATAAAGAATATTACTGTTAAAAAATCAAATGGAAGATGGTATGCTTCCATTTCTACTGACGCTGTTATCAAAAGAGTTTGTGGAGATAAAGAAATAGGAATTGATGTTGGAATTGAAAATTATATTTATGATAGCGAAGGAAATGTTTATGAAAATCCTAAACATTTTGATAATTATCACCAAGAACTAAAGACTGCACAGCAATCTTTATCCAAGAAAGAGAAAAGAAGCAATAGCAGAATAAAAGCAAGATTTAGAGTTGCAAAGATTCACGAAAGAATAGCAAACGCAAGAGATGATTTTATACATAAATTATCAACAAAACTTATTCGAGAAAATAAATTTATTGCCATTGAAAAACTGAATATAAAGAATCTAATAGGAATTTCTTATAATGCTAAAAATATCGCAGATGCAAGTTGGGGCAAACTCTCTATGTATCTACACTACAAAGCTGAAAACGCTGGTTGTGTAGTTCAAGATGTAGACCCTGCTTACACTACGAGGGATTGTAATTTCTGCGGGCATAGAAATAGAAAGCTATTCTTATGGCAAAGGCAATTTTGCTGTGAGAAATGCAATGGAGAACTTCCAAGAGATTACAATTCTGCAATAAATATCTTGGTTAGAGGTAAGGAACTTGCCTCGCTGGAGAAAGCTTCCAATACTGGACAATTAGTTCAGCAAGTAGCATCTATGAAGGCAGAAGCCACAACCTCAACATGAAAATGTTAGGTTGTGGTAGTTCACAAGAAGTTGTTTGTAAATCCTTTGTTTTTTTGATTTTAAAGAAATTAAATTCTAAGGAAGACCAGATGCAGATAGTATTGAGAAGATGTATGATCCTATGATGAGAACTAAGATAGCTATTATTATTGGAATAAGTATTATTGAGAAGAAGGCGCGTATCTTGGACATTTTCTGAAATTTTGAGACACCAATTACCTGGACTACAAGAGAGTGTATGAATGACAGCGTGAGTATTGTGAGAGTGATTGCTATAGAAATTAGTATGTTTTTGTTCTGGAGCAGGAGTGTTGGGTCTGTCATGTCTACTTGGCTTATGGGAGTTAGCATGCTTAGAATTGCAGAGATTGCTGTTAATATCACTCCATAAACAGCTGCGATAACTAATGAGTATGTAATTGGCTTGTAGGTATTATAATATCCCTGCCTGCCCCTGAATATTAAAACTCCGAGGTGAACTAGTGCTGCTATTATGAATGGAATTAGAAAAGCCATGCCGATTCCTATTGCTGCATTGATTACGAGGCTGATAGAATCTAGAAGTGTTAGATTGTTCTGGATTATGAGAACAATGAGAGAAACAATTATGCTGAGTATTGCAGAAATAATTGCAATTTTTACATAGAAAAACATTATTTTAGAATAATCCTTATCTTTATCTACACTGCTGAAAAACTGTTTAGGATGGAAAAACAATTTTTTTAGTTCAGATAGGTATGTCATTTTGCCTCTTTTTATGATTTTACATGATTTTTGTCTTTTTAAAGGTTTTCTTGCATAATTTTATATATCTATGTTCTTTGTTTTTGGAATGAAGAAGGATAAGATGCAGGAAGCTGGGAAACAAGAGTTTATTTTAAAATCAGGGCTTGAAATTCACCAACAGTTAGACAGCCACAAGCTGTTTTGTAATTGTCCGGGAATACTAAGAAAAGACAAGCCTGATTATGAAGTTGAGAGAAAATTGCATATTATTGCTGGGGAGGGTGGAGAGGTTGATGAGGCTGTGATGTTTGAGGCGAGTAAAGACAAGAAGTTTGTTTATCAGGGGTATTATGATAACACCTGCTTAGTTGAACTTGATGAAGAGCCGCCTTACGAGATAAATCAGGAGGCTTTGAAGATTGCAGTTCAGATTTCTCTTCTTCTTAACTGCGAGGTTTTGCAAGACTCTCAGATAATGAGGAAGATTGTTATTAATGGTTCAAATACTTCTGGATTTCAGAGAACAGTGCTTCTTGCCAGGGGCGGGTTTTTAGACACTAGTTTTGGAAAGGTTGCGATTGATTATGTTTTTTTAGAAGAAGATTCTGCCAGACCTGCTAGTTCACAAGAAGAATCTGACCCTGAGCTTGAGAATTCTGTTAGTTACAAACTTGACAGGCTTGGAATCCCTCTTGTTGAGATTGTGACAGGGATTATGCATTCTGCTGAACAGATTAAAGAATGCGCTTTGAAGATAGGAGAGATTCTTAGGGTTTGCAAGGTGAGGAGGGGGATAGGAACTATAAGGCAGGATTTGAATATTTCTATTAATTGTAATGGGGATGAGAGCGAGAGGGTGGAAATTAAGGGTTTTCAGGACCCAAAAATTATGAATCTCACTGTTGAAAAAGAGGTTGAGAGGCAGAAGAAATGCTTAAAAGATAATTCGTGTAAGAAGGAGGTGAGAAGGTCTAATCCTGATGGGACAACTAGTTTTTTAAGACCCATGCCAGGAGCTGCGAGGATGTATCCTGAAACTGACTTGCCTCTTTTGCATATCCCTCGAGGTTTGATAAATGAAGCAAAATCCAGTCTGCCTAGAATGAAACACGAAATCAAAGCTGAATTAAGTGCAGAGGGTTTAAGTGAGGAGCTTGTTAAACTAATCTTAGATGAGAATAAAGTTCCTGATTATAAAGAGCTGTTAGGGGTTTACAATAATCCTAATCTTATTGCTAAAATGCTTGTTTTGTGGAAGCGCGAGATTTGCAGCAGGGAAAAGATTTCTGAAAAAGATATTGGCAAGAGATTAACTCTGGATGTTCTGGAGAGCATACTTGTTCTAGTCAGAGACAAGAAGATAGATGAGTCCAGAGCTAAGAGTGTTATGGCAGAGATAGCTGGCGGAAAGGATATTAATTCTGTCTTGAAATTAGAGAGTATTGATAATCTTGAGGATGAGATAATAAAACTTGTGAGAGAGAAGCCAGGGTTAACTGCAAATGCTTATATGGGGCTTGCAATGGCTAGGTTTAAAGGCAGAGTTTCTGGGAAAGAGGTTATGGAGATTTTGAATAAGATAGTTAAATAGTGCAGAAATACATAAAAGTTCACTAGAATAGGTTTATAAATAATAGATAATCAATTTTAGAATGGGGGAGAAAAGTAAGCAAGAATAAATTTATAAACAAATTATCTTGGAGATAATATGGAAAGAAGCTATATTCGAGATGTATTGAAAGGAAAGGAAGAGCAGGTTTTAGTGAAGGGGTGGGTTCATGAAACTCGCGCTTTGGGAAAAGTAAGATTCATGCTTGTCAGAGATATAACTGGGATAATTCAAATAGTGGCTACAAAAGATAGCAAGGTTTTTGAGTTAATGAATCAATCTCGCGAGAATGTTGTTTCTGTATCTGGAAAGGCAACTCGGAGCAAACAGGCGCCTGGTGGAATGGAGATTGTTCCTGAGAAAATAGAGGTCATTTCTGAAGCTGAACAGCCTCTTCCGATTGATGTTTCTGATTTTTCCAAGACTGAATTGCCTAAACGGCTGGATTACAGGTTTTTGGATTTTCATAGAAAGAGGACACAGGCAATATTCAGAATCCAGACAGAGCTTGCAGCTAGATTCAGAGAGTATTTTTACAATAAGGGTTTTATTGAGATGCAGATGCCCTGCATAATAAGTTCTGCGTCAGAGGGGGGAACTGAGCTTTTTTCTGTTCAATACTTTGAGAAAAAAGCTTATCTTGCTCAGAGCCCTCAGTTGTATAAGCAGATGCTTGCATGTTCTATGGAGAAGACATTTACTATTACACCTGTATGGAGGGCTGAGAAGCATAATACAACTAGGCATATTAATGAGATAAGGCAGATGGATATTGAATGCGCGTTTATGAACCAGATGGAAATTATGCAGGAACTTGAGAGAGTCATGAAATATATGATTGAGAAAGTTATTGAGAATTGCAAGAGCGAGCTTGAGCTACTGGGGGTGAAATTAAAGGTCCCTAAAGGTGTTTATCTAGAGTATTCAGATGCAATTAAGAAGGCTGGCGGGAAGGTTGGGGAAGATTTTACACCTGAGCAGGAAAAGAAGTTATGCGAGATGTATCCGGGAGATATTGTTTTCACTCATTCTTGGCCAGTTTCAATTAAGCCGTTTTATATTATGCCTAAAGATGAAAAGAAGGATGCAAAGGTTTCTGAGGGGTTTGATGCTCTTTATGGCGGCGTGGAGATAAGTTCTGGCGGGCAGAGAATTCATATTCCTGAGCTGCTGATTGCAAGAATTAAGGCAAAGGGGTTAAGGCTAGAGAGTTTTAAGGATTATGTTGATTCTTTTAGGTATGGGGCTGTTCCACATTCTGGATGGAGTATAGGGTTAGAGAGGTTAACTCAGATGATTTGCGGATTTGATAATGTCAAGGAAGCTACAATGTTTCCGAGAGACAGGGATAGGATAACACCATAGATAAGGTTTTAAATGCTTAAATTCTTGTAAAATTATGATACTAAATAATGCGGGAGGTAAAAATGAAGTTATATGTTGGTAATCTTGCTTGGAGCATTGATGATAAAAAGCTTGGCGAGATTTTTTCTGAATTTGGAGAAGTCAGCAGCGCCAGTGTAATCATGGACAGATATTCTAACAGGTCAAAAGGTTTTGGCTTTGTAGAATTTGCAGATGAAGAAGCTGGAAAGAAAGCTATTGCAGCAATGAATGGAAAGAATTTCGAAGGCAGGGATTTGAAAGTTTCTGAAGCTACACCTAGAGAAGAGTAGGTTTATTTTCTGATTTTTCTTTTTTATTTGGAAGGGTTTTTATATGCCCCCCTAATTAGAATAGCATGAAAATTCTTGCTATTGGGGACTTTCACGGCAAGTTTCCTGAAAAATTAAGAAAGATAGTTAGAAAAGAGAAGCCTGAATTGATTCTTTCTACAGGAGATTTTGCTAATGTTGACAAGATTCGCAAGATTATATTTAAGAATTGGGCGAAGAAGTGGTATGATGCGGTTGGATTGAAACAGGCATCTCGGTTAGAAAAGGAGGGTTTTGATTCTGGGCTGGGAATTTTAAAGAAGATAAATAGCCTTGGGAGGAAGATTTATCTTGTATGGGGGAATTCTGATTTTTATAGGGAGTATGAAACGAGCGAGCCCCCGGCGATTATGCCCGGATTCTATGATGACAAAATAAAGAATATGAAAAATTTGAATTTGGTTGACAAGAAAAGAGTGCGAGTTAGCGGAGTTGAATTAATCGGGCATGGAGGATATGTTGATGTAACTGAATTTATCAAGAATCCGGTTGATAAGGATAAGAAGAATCAAAAGAGAAGGTTAAGAAGGTATTTGAAAACTGCCGAGAGGCTTGATAAATTAATAAAGAGATTCAAGCCAGAAAAGGGTTTTATTTTTCTTATACACTATACCCCTTATAAGATTCTTGATAGAGTAAGGATGAAATCAAGTCCAATGAACGGCAAGCATGTTGGATTTGAGCCCTATAATGATATTATAAAGAGATTCAAGCCTGCTTTGGTTGTATGCGGGCATATGCATGAGAATCCTGGAACTTGCAGGATGGGGAAGACTTGGGTTGTAAATCCTGGGGCTGCTGCTGATGGGCGAGCGGCTGTTATTGAATTTGATGAAAGAATGAAAAGAGTTTTAAATGTGAGATTTGTTAGATAGGCATGGCAGAAATCAACCAGCAGGAGATACTCAAACAGGCTAAGAAGATAATTGACAGCTTTCATAATTCACTGAAAGATGTTGAGAAACTTGAAGAAGTGCGGGTTGAGAGAGAAGAGTGCGAGAGAGTTGAGAGAGAAGGAGAGGAGGGAGATGCAGGGTTTAGAGAGATTATGCTTAAGAATGCGCCTGAACGAGAGGGAGATTGTATTAAAGCTGAGAGGGGAAAATGGGTTTAGATAATCTTACTATGAAAAAGGTGAAAACTATTTTAGACAATTCTCTAAAATCATAAAGAGAGCACTATCGCAGTAAGCCAAGATGGAGAATATAAGATGTATGGGACGAGAAATAACCCAAATGCAGAAAATGAAAGAAACAACTGAAGAAAAAGTTAAAAATGGGAGAGTGAAATGCAAAAAATGAATGCAGAAGGAGTAACAGACAAAAAATTAGAGGAAATAAAGGAAGCATATAGAACGCAGCTGGGTGAAAAGTTATGGGACATGAAAACATGCTTGGATATCCTAAGAATTCTTGCTCACAGAAAAGTTTCTGCGCGGGGCGAGGAGTGGAGAGCATGCGAAGATCTTTTTTATGATGCTTTGTCTTTGACAGCCAGGAAAATGAAAGAAAGCGTGGTTCCTTACATGACCGAATATAGAAGGCTTAGAAGTGCTTGCGAAAGACAGGCACAATTTGATAAAGAAAAACAAGATTTTCCAGACGAGTACAGAGAAGCAAAATCACAAAGAGACCACTATAGTCTTGAGCCAAGATGGAGAATATAAAATGTGTGAAACGAGAAATAACCCAAATGCAGAAAATGAAAGAAACAACTGAAGAAAAAGTTAAAAAATATTTATCTGAAATTGAGAAGAATAATCTGAAAGGGAATAAGATAACTGCAATTTTGCAGGTATAGAAAAATTTAAATATTTAAGATATCTATTAGATATATGAAAAAAATTAAAATTATCCCCAAGACTGAGCTAAAATTAAAAAATGTAAGAGGGTTCCTTAAGAGAAGGGTAACTAAATTCGGCACTAGCGCGAAAGTCGACTGTCCTAAAGAATATCTTGGAAAAGAGGTATATCTTGTTGTGTGTAATGATTAAGTTAAAAATGGCAAATAAAATATACTTTCCTGATTTGTATGTGGAGAAAAGCAGATTACTAGTTTACAGGTTGAATATGCTGGGAATATCTAACAAAGAGTTTGCTAGGGGAGACAAAATAAATATCAAAAAGCTGTAGCTGACTGAAGAAGAGCTATGGGATTTTCTCGATGGTTTGAAACTGAGGGGGAGGTCTGGAAGAGCTATAACCTTTAAGAAAGATGTAACTCCGCAAATAGCACAACTGTTGGGATTTATTATTACAGACGGTTCTTTAACCTCTACAGAGCCAAGAGTAAGTTTAGGTCAAAATGATGAAGGTTTGTTATTAAAATACTGGAGAATAATAAATGAAGAATATAACTCAAATTTAAATTTCAATTTTGATGGAAAAGAAACCAAGATTCTTTCATCTCCCTTGCGGTATATTTTGCATAAATACTATAAAATTCCTTTAGGAAAAAAAGTTAGAATAGTAGAAACACCACCACAAATTTTAACTTCTGATAATAATGACATTCTTAGACATTTTGTTGCTGGCTTATTTGATGGCGATGGTTATTTGCAATATTACTATTTAAAAAATAAGCCCATATTAGACCATGCGCATTTTTGCATTTCTACTTCATCCCATCAGTTAATCATACAAGCTGTAAAACTTTTAGAAAAGCTAGGGATACAATGTCCTATTTCAAAAAGAAATGATGGAAGACTGACTTTACAGACAGCGGGTTTTTTAAACACCTTAAAATTTTATGAACAGATCATTTCATTGATATTCCATAAAGAGAGGAAAGAAATTTCTAATAAAATAATTTTAGGAGAAGATTTTGCTGGCAAATTCAATGTTCCTTTAAATCCCGATTTAAAGAATCTCTTTAAGGAAATAAGAAATAGAAAATTAGATAAAGAACTTCTTGATATTGAGATAAGATATAAGTATGTCCGGTCTTTGAGAAGCGTGGAGTCTTGGACGTATCCTTCTAAGCATGGCAAGGTCAGAAGTGTCTATGTTTATGCAGCTTGCAAGTTGTTAGATAAAAACCCCAAAGATTATATACCCGCGCATCAATTAAATTTTATTGAGAATGTATTAACATGAATGCTATAGATAAGTTAAACCTTTTGAGAAGTGGAAAGTTAACCGTAACACAAAATGTAAAGAGCTTTTTAGATAAAATTAAGAAAGAGAACCCAAAAATAAATGCTTTTATTGATGTTAGACCAGAACTGGCATTAAATGACGCGGAATATTTAGATAAAAATAGAGAAAAGTTAAAAAATAAAAAATTATTCGGATTATGTATTGGGGTTAAAGCTGCTATAAATGTTAAAAATTATAATATCTCCTGTGCCTCTAATACTCTCAAAAACTATATTGCTCCTTATGATGCTACAGTTATAAAGAAAATTAAAGATGAGGGAGGGATTATTATTGGGATTACTAATTGCGATGAATTTTGTTGCGGTATCTCTGGAGAAAAGAGCGCATTTGGAGTTAGTAAGAATCCTTCAGCAATAGATAGAATTCCTGGAGGAAGTTCAAGTGGCTCGGCTGCTGCTGTTGCAGCTGGTTTCTGCGATATTGCTTTAGGAAGTGATACTGGGGGAAGCATAAGAAATCCTGCTTCTCACTGCGGTGTTGTGGGGGTTAAGCCAAGTTATGGTTTAGTGTCTAGGTATGGGTTAATTGACTTGTCTATGTCTCTAGACCAGATTGGGGTTATTTCTAAGAGTGTTTCAGATGCCTTGCTTGTTTTGAATGTTATTAAAGGCAGAGATGAGAGAGATGCTACTAGTTATGAGAGCAAGGAGATTAAATTAGAGAAACTTAGTAAGATAAAGATTGGAATTCCCAAGATTAGTGTTAGAGATGAAAGAATTCTTGAGTTAATTAATAAAAAAGTTAGGGAGGTTTGTGAGGCTAATAACTGGAAGCAGGAAGAAGTTGAACTGAAACATATAAATCTTGGAATACAGACTTACTATCCTATTGTTTATGTTGAATTTTTTTCTGGAACCAGGAAGTTTGATGGAAGAAGATTTGGGAAGAAGATAGAAGATTCGTGTGGTGAGGAGGTTTTAAGGAGGATTTTGGGAGGAAGTGAAATCTCGAAGGCTGAATTTAAGGGAACTTATTATAGGAGAGCTTTGAAAGCTAAGGAGATTATTAAAAAAGAGTTTGCCAGTGCTTTTGAGAAAGTTGACTGCATAGTTATTCCCACTGTTCCAAAATTGCCTCATAAATTTGGGGAAAAGCTGAGTGTAGAAGAAGAGTATGATTATGATGTCTGCACTGTTTTAGCTAATCTTGCTGAGATTCCGGCTATCTCTGTTCCTGCTGGAAAGATTGACCAAGTTCCAGTTGGATTGCAGATATTAACCAGAAGATTTGACGAGGGTAAGATGCTTTCTATTGCTGAGAAATTTGAGTGAGATAAGAGGTTAGTTGATTCAATTTTTAAGCAGATTATAACAAGAATTATCTGTTCGAGAAGATAATTATTAAACATGTTCAGCAATTAAGTTATGGGATGGTTAGAACTTGCCTGATTTTTAGATTTATTTTTGCAGTTTTCTTGAGTGTTTT
>JAHIEM010000111.1 GCA_018901625.1 Nanobdellota archaeon | reverse complement strand
TGAAGAATGTAGGAAAATTGGAAAAAATAAACATAAGATGAGAACACTTAAGTATATAGGAACAGCTAATAAATTATTTGAGAAACTTAAACAACTTGAGGATCTGTCTAAGAAAAGCAGGTAAAACCAATCTGCATCACGGGGTTTGGGGTTAGTTATTCAGAACGAGGAGCCTGTTAGGGCGACGAGTTGGGTGGTTGGGGTTTATGTTTCAGCAGGATGTATGAGAAGATTGGGCCTAGGATGATTATTGTGATAAAGCTTATTAGTTGATTATGATGAAAATTTACTGAGAAAGTTTGTATCTCAGCCAGATGAGGTTCATATATGAGTTTGTTGAATTAATTGGTTCTGGGCAGGTGTTAGTTTGGGGGGGCATTTTTCTACTTTAAAAAATGCAAAACGAAAGTGTTATAAATGACATATCTTTGTTGTAATTATATACCCCCTAGGTTTGCACTGCAACCCTAGGTTTTTATTTTTGTCAAGAACTCTGATTAAAGTCTTGAGTGTGCTGAGTTCTTGAGCACTATCAGAAATAAGAAGTATTTTTGAATTCTAAAGTTTTATTAAGATAGTTTATGTTAATTTTATATGAAAAATAAAAGTTGTGATGAAGAAAATGATAAATTTTCTGTCTCCCAAAATCCTCAAAAGCAAAAAGGATTTTGTGATGAGAGAGTTATAATCTTTATTGACGGAAGTAATTTATATCATATTGTAAGAAATTTAGTGCTTGATAAAAAGCCAAATGATTTTGACTTTGAAAAATTTGTAAAATATCTCGTAAGGGACAGAAAACTTGTAAGAGTTTATTATTACAACTGCCCCATGGACAGAAGAAAGAATGAAGAAAACTACATAAAACAGCAGAAATTCTTTGATAAAATACAAAGACTTCCTAATTTTACTTTTGTACTGTGCAGGATGCAAAAGAATAAATCAACTAATCTGTATGAAGCAAAAGAAGATGATATGCATCTTGCCGCAGATATGGTAAAATTAGCTTACAATGATGCTTATGATTCTGCAATATTAGTTTCTAGTAATGGGGATTTTGTTCCTGCAATTCTGGCAGTTAAAGAAAAAGGGAAGAATGTTGAAAATATTGGATTTGAAAATAAGTTTTCTTATCATTTGCAACAAACCTGTGATAGATTTACTAAGTTAAGGAAAGAAGTAGTTGAGCAGTTTTTTAGTTAGCTGTAGTGGGGGTTGGCTGGTTTGTTTGTTAGTTTTTGTAAACTTTTTTCTAAAAAGGAGATTTATTATCTAGTAAATATTTCATAGAGTTTATCTTGAACTTCTTTTATTTTTTCTTTTTTTAGTTTTCCGGCTATATAGTTTATTTTAGATTTATGGATTGTAAATAAAATAGAAGGTCTAATGAAACTATCTCTTGAAATTCCGCCTGACTGAAAATCTTTGGCTTTTAAATCTGTTAAGTCTGGGTCTGGGTGTGGTTGCCCGGTTATCTGTGCTAAAATAACATGATCGCCTTTTAGTGTTGCAACCACTAAGCTTGGTCTTTTCTTAGAATCATTTACATCTGAAAATGGGAATTGAAAAATTACAACATCTCCCTTTTCATATTTTACAAATCCTTCCATGCTTCATCCTCTTCTGGCGTACTCCATGCTTCGGCTAAAACATCTTCACTAGCCAACATAGAAAACATTGCGTCACTTAACTGTTTCATAGGGCGTAATTCAACTCTGTCGTTGTAAACAATTATACTTATTTTAGAGCCCTCTTTGAATCCATTTAATCTTGCAAAATTAGGAATACAAATTTGCCCCTTATTAGTTATTGTTGCTGTCTTGATTTCTTTTATTTCTTTTTGCATTTTTAATTTTCCTCCGGTTCCTTACTTTTCTTATTAGTAAGAATATCTATATAAATGTTTGGATTTCTAAAAAGTTTTGATAGGGGAGGGGTGGGTGGTTTGGGCTATATAAATAGTTAAAAAGCCCAGAGCATTATACTTAAAATGGCAGGAGAAACACTGGTTGAAAAATGCAGGGAAATAGACCAGACTAACGCAACAGAAGAGAAAGTTAATCCTACAGATGAGCAGATTTCCCAATATAGGTTGGTGTTAGAAGAGTGGCAAAAAAGAAATGTGATAGTTAAAGATGTTTTTGAAGGAAAAACTCGTTTTGAAACAGAAGTTAAAGAATCATCTAAAGATGAATACGATGAAAATAGGCAGAAGATGTTTTTCCAGTGTATTCCTAACCTAAAAGAGCTACACAATAAGACAAAGACATCAGAATATATTGGATTCGGGGCAGGGGGGCTATTAATCGCTCCAGTGGTGCTAAGTGTTGCTTGTTCAAGAAGAGATTTTTTAACAGGGTTGCTTATCTGTGGTGGTGCTGCAGTGGGTGGGGCAGTAGTGGGGGGCATTACTTATGGTTGTGCTCGGGCAATTCTTGTTCCAAATTCATTAGATTGCTATT
>JAHIEM010000014.1 GCA_018901625.1 Nanobdellota archaeon | reverse complement strand
CTGAACTTGCTTACCATCTCTAGCCTAAATGCTTTTTCCTCACTATCCAGAACAGGGCAGGAGTGATAGAACTCATTAAATAATTTAGCAAGCTGAAGAGAGTAGTTTGCAATTGTTGAAGGAGTGAGATTTTTAGATGCATTTTCAACTTGTTCTGGGAATTTTAAAATTTCTTTTATCAGTGAGAGTTCTTGCTGCTGAATCTGATTAATCTTGATATTTAGCTTTGGCTTGTATTTTGCTTTTCTTAGAATTGAGCTTGCTCTTGCATAACTATACTGCAGATACGGGCCAGTATCCCCCTCAAAATTTAGTGCTTTTTCTTTTTCAAAAATTATTGTCTTGTCTAAATCTTGCTTTAGCATTGAGAATTTAATTGCTGCGATTGAAATATTGAGAGCTCTTGAGTTTATTTCGCTTTGGCTTAGTTTAGGGTATCTCTTTTTTATTTCTTGTGTTGAATAATCTAGAATTTCCTGCCTGAAATCTTCGTATATTATGTTCTCTCCTGTTCTTGAGCTCATTTTTCCACTGGGAAGCCTGACTTCTGAGACAGGGACATAGGAGCAGTTCTTAGCCTGGGGAAATTTCATTAGTTCAAGTGTTTTAAATAACTGAAGAATGTGCAATCTCTGAGCTGCTCCCACCACGTATATGCTCTTGTCTACTTTTAATTTACTAAACTTTCTTTCTGCGAGCGCAATATCTTTTGCAGAGTAAAGAACAGTGCCATCACTTCTTAGAAGAACCCAGACTCCCAGATTGTATTTTTCCAGGTTGATTATTGCTGCTCCTTCGCTTATCTTGGCTATCTCTTTTTTAACTAGAGATTTTGCTATCTCTTTTGCTCTCTTTTCAACCTCGCTCTCAAAGAAGTAGTAGTCAAATCTTGTTCCCAAATCAGTGTAGATTTTTTCAAGCTCGTTTAGGCTTAGTTCTCTGGTTTTTTTCCATAATTCTGTTAAAGATTTATCCTTGCCTTCTTCAAGACTTCTGTTTATCTCGTCTACTTGTTTCTGGAAATTCTCGTGTTTTGATAGTTTCTTTACTGCATCAACATATATCTTTGCTATCCATCTCCCGTCCTGAATCAGTTTTTCTTTTTTATGGTATTTTTTGTAGCACCATAGCCATTTTGCTACATGCATTCCTGTGTCTCCCTGATAATTTGCTCTCAAAACTTTGTTTCCTGTGAACTCCAGAATTCTAGCTAGACTCTCTCCGAGGCTAGTTCCTCTTATATGCCCTATATGAAATGCCTTGTGGGTGTTTGCCTGAGAAAACTCAATCATAACATTCTCGCTTTTAACTTGCTGAGTTCTCCCGAATTCTTCTGTTATTCCTAGAATCTTCTCTGCGAATAACTTCTTGTTCAAGAAAAAGTTTACATACGGGCCTTTTGCCTCTATTTTTTCTATTTCCGGGGTTTTTGAAATCTTTGTAGAGAGTTCTGCAGCTGCATTTAGCGGGCTCTCTCTGAGTTTAGATGCTAGAATAAAACAGGGAAATGCATAATCTCCAAGCTCTGGGCTTGGAGGGGTTTCTAAAAGATTTTCTACATCCTCCGGCTTCAGATTTGCCTCTTTTGCAATTAGTTTGGCTATCAGCTGTTTCATAATTAATTAAGAATACACTCACTTTTAAACTTTATTAACAAATAACAATAACAATAAAAAGAGTATTCACACAAAACTTTTTCCAAGAGAGCATTACTTAATTGTCTGTATAAGAATTAACTTTTTGATTTTAAGTTAGTTTTGCGTTTAATTGGCTTTCTTTGCCATCATATCAGGAGAATTTTGTGCCGCATTCTGTGCAGAATTTCTCAGTGTCTCCAATTTGTTTCTCGCATTTTGGACAGGTTACTAGAGGAACTTTCATTTCCCCGCCGCACTGGGAGCAGAATTTTTGATCATACTCGCCGCCTCTGCCACAGTTAGTGCATCTTGAGGGGATTTTCTTTTTTTCTATGACTGTTTTATAACCTATCTTTCCGCCTGAAACTAGTTTTGAAAATGCATCTTCAATTGCAGATGGATTTTGCAGGTGCCTTAAATCTCTCCCTGTTGACATGCTTGTTTTTCCTCGTTTATGATTATTTTAGTCTATTAAGAAGGATTTATAAATCTTTATTATCATTTTAGAGTTATGAGTGAAAAATGTTCTAGTTGCGGAGAGAATATAGAGATTGATGAGTTGGGAAAGTTTTCTGGGACTATTAAGAAGATAAAGAGCGATGAGAAGAATGAGAAGGCTTATTTCTGCTCTAGTTGTCAGAAGACTGGGAAAGATAAAATTTAAATCCCAACAGAATCCATCCACCCTAATGCCCCAGTCAATTATCTGCGCATAGAATGATCTATTTTTGAGCTTTTTGTTTAATTGGTTTTCTTAGATTTCAATTTGGCAAATTAGTTTTTAATTTGATGCCTCTTCCAGAGCCGCCACATTTTTATACCATCTGAATTTACTAATGTTACGCCTCAGTAGCTCAGCTAGTTCAGAGCGGCGCTTTCGTAAAGCGTAGGTCGCGGGTGCAAATCCTGCCTGAGGCTTGGATTTAGTTTAACTTGTATGCGCGCGTAATTCTGGAGGAAGATATCCGTTCTCTCTTCCAAGAGCATATCTTAGTTTCTTAAGAGCCTTGTTTTGAACTTGCCTGATTGTCTCGTTTGATAAGCCAAGTAATTTTCCTAATGATCTGAGGGTTTCTCTTTTCTTTCCTGCTTTCAAGGGAAATCTTTTTAAGAGGATTATTTTCTCTATGGGTGCGAGGCGGGCGGAGTTTGTCTTGAGAACTTTTCTTAGAACCTCTCTCTGGTATTCTGTTTCTTCTGCGTGAACTTTGTCTGCATGATCACTTCGCTCTAGTTCTGGGTCAAATCCTACTGGGAAATGCTGATAGTATTTTCCTGTTTTTTCTGCGAGCCTGTGATATGCCTTTAGAATTGCATTGCACGCATAAGTTGAAAATCTAAATCCGCGAGAAATGTCAAATCTATCAACTGCCCTCAATAATGCTTCGTTTCCTTCTGCGACTATGTCTGAAAAGGAGACATTTGGAAAATTGGCCCTCTTAGCCATTGAAAGAACTAGGGGGAGATTTGCAGATGTTAAAAGTGCTTTGAGTTTATCTGCATACCCCACGCAGTTATTTATTTCTTGAGGCTGGCAGCTTGTTCCTGCTAGGAATGGAAGCATTAAACTGTGTAACCTGTATTTTGTAAAATTGTATTCTAGAAATAATTCTCTTTCTTGTTGAGGTTTGAGTTTTTTAGATTTTCTAATGATTGCTTTTCCGGATTGTGTAACTTCTGGGAATGTGACGAATTCTATGCCATCTGCCCATCCGGGCAGTTTTTGGGTTTTTCTAGAGTTTCTCTTAGAAAATCCGGGTTTATCAAAATCAGGATGGTAGACATACCTACAATTCATATCTACTAACTCATCTATTATTGCTGTTGAGAAGTGTGAGTTTCTGGTTTGAATTGTTCCTCCCCCATTGTTAAGCGCATAGGTTATCTGCATATATTCATCTGGAGTTAGAAGTCCTTCTCTAACACCCCTATCTTGGACAACTTCTTCTAGTCTTTGAGTTGCAAGTCTGCAAACATAGGTTCTTGGGGGAGAATTTCTGCTGAAGGGAGTATCATAAACTAAGACAGAGTGCTGTGCGAGACCGAGTTTATCAAGAGTAATTTGGTCTGTCCGCGGTTTCCTGCCTCCTGAAAGAATTTTATATTCTTCTGAAGCGAGAACTTTAAACTGCGCTGGATGCTCTAAAATCATTGTTTTTTAGTGTTAGATTAGTTTATAAGATTTGTTACATAGGGAGACAAGATTTATAAATTGTCAATTTTACCTAATTATAAGCGGGGGTTCCGGAGTGGTCAAACGGGCAGGTTCTGAGAATATTCAGGTGCCAAACTTAAGACCTCTTGTGGGAAGATATCCTGTGGCTTAGTGCCTTCGTAGGTTCGAATCCTACCTCCCGCATTTTCCTATGCATCGAAGATGCATAATGATGGATTTGAACTGTGAATTCTGTAGAGAACTGGATGAAAAGTGGATGCTGGAAATAACTAGAAACCTGCAGGAGGTTTCTAGGTTCGAATCCTAGTAAGTATAAAGCTCCTCGAGAACTAATTCCTTAGAACATTCAACAATTCATTATAAGGATATTCCCCCTGATGTTTCCAGGTCTGCCTATGAGTTTCTATGATAGCATATT
>JAHIEM010000110.1 GCA_018901625.1 Nanobdellota archaeon | reverse complement strand
ATTAATCCCCAGATAGAAATTTACGCCCGAGCAGATAAGCCCGCATTTGTAAACAAACTGAAAAAAGCAGGAGCTAAGGTGGTGATTGTTCCAGAAATCGTTGCTGCAGAAAAGTTTCTTCAGGAAATAAACAAACAATAAAATGCCGGACATTTTTATTCAACTAAGCCTCTTGCTCTTTATTGTTTTAGCAGTCTCATTTATAATGCGAATTTTAAAACAGCCCCTTATTGTGGGATATATTCTCTCAGGAGTAATTGTTGGCCCATTTGTTCTAAATCTCCTTAAAAATAATGAAACAATAATTTCTTTCTCAGAATTTGGAATTGCCTTTCTGCTGTTTATCGTTGGCTTAAGCTTGTCTCCCCGAGTTATAAAACAAGTCGGAAAAGTATCGCTTATCACTGGAGTAGGGCAAGTAATCTTTACTTCACTGATTGGTTACTTCTTAGGCATAGCTCTTGGTTTTTCTTCAACAGTTTCTTTGTATATTGCAGTTGCTTTAACATTCTCTTCAACAATTATCATAATGAAGCTCTTATCAGATAAAGATGCATTAGACCAGCTTTACGGCAAGATTTCTATAGGATTCTTGCTAATCCAAGATTTTATTGCGATTATTATCCTGATTATAGTTTCATCTTTCTCATCTGGAGCTGATGTCACAACACTTATTTCAGGAACTATCCTAAAGGGCGCTTTGATGATTTTGATTCTTGCTCCAGTAAGCCGCTACATTCTTCCGAGATTAGGTAATTTCTTTGCCAAATCCCAAGAATTCCTGTTTGTATTTGCAATTGCTTGGGGGCTTGGACTCGCTTCTTTGTTTTTTTATGCTGGTTTTTCTGTAGAGGTTGGCGCTCTAATTGCCGGAATTATGCTTTCAATGTCTCCTTATAGTCTTGAGGTAAGCTCAAAACTTAAACCATTAAGAGATTTTTTTATAATATCTTTCTTCATTATTCTAGGAAGCCAGATGATTTTTGGAGATATTTCAAGATTAATCTTCCCAGTAATCCTTTTGTCATTATTTATTCTTATTGGAAATCCCCTGATTGTAATGATCTTAATGGGACTGCTTGGATACAGCAAAAGAACAGGCTTTATGGCGGGATTGACAGTTGCCCAGATATCAGAATTCTCATTAATTCTAATTGCCCTAGGAGTCAAGGTAGGCCATCTTTCTCAAGAAGTATTATCATTCGTAACAGCAATTGGAATGATAACAATTGCTGGCTCAACTTATTTAATAATGTACTCAGACAAGATTTATCCTTACATCTCAAAATATTTGTCTATATTCGAGAAAAAGACTGCAAGACAAGACTATTTTCAGTCTAAAGAGCACGACTATATTTTATTTGGAGAGAACAGAATCGGGTTTTCAATAATGAAATCATTTATGAAAATGAAGAAAGATTACGCAATTGTTGATTTCAATCCAGAAAGAGTGAACAAACTTTGCACGAGTGGAAAGCACTGCATTTATGGAGATGTTTCAAATTCAGATTTCCTGGATAACTTAAAAATAGAAAAAGCAAAGATTGTTGTTTCAACAATTCCAGAAGTTGAGACTAATCTCCTGCTCTTAGGCAAGATAAGAGAGAAAAATAAGGATTCCATAGTTATACTAACAGCCAGGCAGATTTTAGAGACCCTCACACTTTACAAGGCTGGCGCAAATTATGTTATACTTCCCCATTTCTTAGGGGGACAATATACTGCAGAATTAATAGAAAAATCTGGAACAAACAAAAAGGAATACGAAAAAGCAAAAAAAAATCAAATCAATGACTTAAAAGAAAGACTAAAAGAGGGCCAGGAACATCCAAAAATTGAGAGAAGTTAAGAGAGATAGACTTCCCCAGCATCTCAGAAGAAACTATGCTGCCTCCATGATTGAAAATTATTTCCTGAACAAGAAAAAATACCAGGAAGAAGGCAAGAAACATTTTAGAGAAATTCTAGAAGCAAAGAAAAATTCTGTTTATTAAAAATAGAAATTAACTTCTAGAGTTGCAGATTTAAATTAAACCTACTAACTGATTTCTACAGATAACAAATTAATATAACTCTAACTTAGCAGAGATTATTAACTTAATATTTTTTATCAAAATTTATTTTTTAAATATTTTTAGAGATTAATTCTGAAGTAAATTTTATTCATCGAAATGTTTATAAACCCTATTTACCACTACCAACCAAGAAAAGATGGTGAAAAAAGAAGTTATTTTCTTGACATTAGCGGTGTTTATAGTTTTATTCAGCTTGAATTTTGTTTTTTCAGTTCACTTAACTTCTTCTAACCTGGCAAATGTTAATGTCAGT
>JAHIEM010000109.1 GCA_018901625.1 Nanobdellota archaeon | reverse complement strand
ATTCTTGAATGTGATTTGAAATACTGGGAAAAACTGAGAGATTGGTTTATGTTGCCTGAATGCAGCAAGGCGAAGATTTCGCATATATATGTTATAGAAGATGTCATAGTTGACAGAGATGAGAAAGATTTTGTGAAGATGAGAGAGAATGCGAAAAAAAGAGGGAAGATAATCAGAAAGATGGAAATTGACAAGCGCGAAATTAGGGAAGAAAAAGAGTTTGAGGCGTAAAAACCTTTAAAAACCCCCAAAACACCTAATTTTAAGTTAGATTAGAAGATTAACTCACTTCTTGCCCAAAAGGCAAAAACATGAGTTGATTTTAACTATATCTGGAAATTATCTGGATATAAACTGAAATCATACTGATTAAGTAATTAATATGGGAGCACATAAATCTAGAGATGGAAGCCTGCAAATTTGGCCTAGAAAGCGAGCTGAAAAATTTTTGCCTAGTGTAAACTGGCGCGCTCTAAAAACAGACACAACTGGATTGATGGGGTTTATTGCTTATAAGGTGGGCATGACATCCTGCCTTGTTAAGGATTTAACTGCTGATTCTATGACAAAAGATAAAAAAATAACAATTCCTGCTTCTGTTCTCGAGGTTCCAAGTTTAAAGATTTATTCTGTGAGATTATACAAAGATAATTTATGTGTTGGTGAGATAATACTTAATTCTGATAAAGAGCTTAAAAGAGTGTTGAAGATAGGCAAGAGCGCGAAGATTGGGAAGATAGAAGAGATTGACAAGAGAATTTCTGAGATTGACGATATAAAGGTTATTGTTTATTCGCAGGTTAAAAACACTGGAATTAAAAAAACTCCAGACATCATTGAAGTTGGAATTGGCGGGAAACTTGAGGAGAAGATAGAGTTTGTTAAGCAGCATGCAAATAAAGAGATACACTGTTCTGAAATTCTGAAAAAGAATGGCATGGTGGATGTTCGGGGGCTTTCAAAGGGGCATGGATTTGAAGGGCCTGTAAAGCGATTTGGGATTAGCTTAAAGGGGCATAAAAGCGAGAAAGGAAGAAGGAGACCAGGAAGCCTAGGGCCTTGGCATCCACATCACGTAGTATTCAGGGTTGCGCAAGCTGGACAGCTTGGCATGCAGACCAGGATAAATTATAATTCTAGTCTAGTTGAGATTGGGAAGATTTCTGAGAAAAATATAAACCCGAAGCAAGGGTGGAGTAATTTTGGAAATATAAAAACAGAATATGTGATTGTTAGGGGAAGTGTTCCTGGACCTGCAAAGAGGCAGCTGCTTCTAACTTCTCCTCTAAGAGCAACTAAATCCAGCAGCAAGAAAAAATACGAGTTTATAAAATTAGAATGAAATCAAAAATAATTTCAGAGAGTGGGACGAGCGGAGAAATAGACATGCCAGAATTCTTCTCAATGCTAATCCGAGAAGATATTGCGCAAAAGTTCTATGAATCTCAGAAACAGATACAGCCTTATGCTCCGTTTATTATGGCGGGCAAGCAGCATTCTGCTTCTGGAATTTTGTCTCATTCCAGAAGGCTGTGGAAGACTGCTTATGGAAAAGGTATCTCAAGAGTTCCGAGAAAGATTTTTTGGAGAAGGGGGGACCACTTTTACTGGCAGGGTGCTGAAGTTTCTGGAACAAGAGGCGGAAGGAAGCCACATCCTCCAAAGGTTCTAGGATTTCAAACTAAGAAAAAGATAAACAAGAAAGAGGCAGTAATTGCTCTTCAGAGTGTAATGGCTGCGACTGCAAGATTAGACATCTTGAAAAAGAGATATTCTTCTGCTGAGAGTTGGAAGTTAGAATTGCCTTTGGTGATAAAGTCTGATTTATTAAAATTAAAGACTAAGCAATTTTTTGAGATTCTTAAAAATAATTTAAATAGTGCGTGGGAATCTGTCTTGCAAAAGAAAGAAGTGAGAGCTGGCAAGGGAAAGATGAGAAATAGAAAATACAAGAAGAGCGCAGGATTATTGTTAATAATCGGGAAAGATGAGAAAGCAAATTTCTCTGGAATTGATGTAAGAAAAATTGATGAGATAGAGATGGCTGATTTATGGCCAATGGGGAGATTGACTATCTATTCTGAGCAGGCTGTTAAAGAATTAAAGCAGATTGGAGAGAATAAAAAATGATGAAACCCATTACAACAGAAAAAGCAGTAAAATTAATTGAGCTGGAAAACACTTTGATATTTCAGACAGACAGAAAGATGAGGAAAGAGGAAATTAAGAAAGAGATTGAGAGTTTGTTCAGTGTTAAGGTTGATAAAATACGAGTATTAATCAGGGGAAATCAGAAAAAAGCTTATGTTAAATTAAATAAAAAGAATCCTGCAATTGATGTTGCAACTAAACTCGGGATGATATAACATGAAATTAAATTTAAATTTTCAGAGATTTGAAAGAGAAAATTTAAAAGCTTGGGGATTTGCGAATCCCCAAGCTTTCAAACTCTTGATGGAGATTTGAAATGGGAAAAACACTAATTCAACAGGCAAGAGGGCACGGAAGCTTAACTTACAGAGTTAGAAAGCAGGCTTATGTATACAGGATAAAATATCCTCTTGCTGAAGGAAAGGGGAAGATTGCAGATTTAATAAACTCGTGCGCGCATAGCGCGCCTCTTGCTAAAATAAAAACTGACAATGAAGTTTTCTATAATGCTGCATTTGATGGAGCTCTAGTGGGGCAGGAAATTGAACTTGGTGGAAAGAATGTTAAGCCAGGAAACATTATGCACTTGAGAGACATTCCTCCTGGAACAAGAATATTTAATATTGAACTTAATTCTGGAGATGGCGGGAAGATGATGAGAACTGCTGGTTCTAGCGCTGTGTTAAGCAAGATTGCTGGAAG
Organism: Nanobdellota archaeon; assembly: GCA_018901625.1. Lineage (GTDB taxonomy): Archaea > Nanobdellota > Nanobdellia > Pacearchaeales > GW2011-AR1 > JAHIEM01. The sequence continues at coordinate 5,671 of JAHIEM010000109.1, read as the reverse complement.
CAAGAGAGGAATACTAATGCCCAGCAAGAAGGAGATTTTTTTAGATGAAAATTGCCGAGCAACAATTGGAGTGATTGCGGGGCAGGGAAGATTAGACAAGCCAATTATAAAAGCAGGCAAGCACTGGCATATGATGAAATCAAAAAACAAGCTCTGGCCAAGAACTTCTGCTGTTAAGATGAATGCAATTGACCATCCGTTCGGAAGTGGAAGAGGCAAAAGAATTAAAAGCAAGATAGCAAAGAGAAATGCGCCCCCTGGAGCAAAGGTTGGACACTTGCACCCGAGAAGAACAGGGAGGAAGAAGAGATAATGGATAAAACACAAAATCAAAAATTTGTAGAAGGTTTATTAAGAGTTGAAGAGGATATGGAAAAGGAAAGATTAAGAAGAAGATGCCCGCAATTAAGCGTAAGAAGTGGACAAGTTAACAATTATTATCAAATTAATAGAATATATGGGGGGTATAGATTATAAACATGCCAAAAGAAAAACCGAGATGGAAACAGGAAGAAATTAATAATTTAAAGAAGTTAGTTAGCACGGGGGTTCCTGTATCTGACATTGCTAAACAATTTGGGAGGAAGTATTATTCAGTGGCAAGTAAATCTAATAGGATGGGAATAAAACATCCTTATCTGTCCCCCTCTTTTAAACCAGAAATAAGTACCGAATTGGCATATATTTTGGGTGCGTGGTTTGGGGACAGAACTTCCCCTAAAAAATTAGGGATATTTGTGAATGATGAAGATTTTGCCTTGAAATTCCATATGTATTTAGAAAAAATACTGAATCGAAAAATTAATATTAAAAAATATGGAAATAGATTTTTTGTTCAAAGAATCGATAAAGACTTTGCAGAGTGGATAAGAAATAAGAGTTTAGATGAGATAAAAGAATTTATAAAGTCTGGAGGAGACATAGCAATTGCTAACTTTTTAAGTGGATTTTTTGATGCTGAAGGAACAGTTATTAAAAGATATGCTCAAGTTACCCAAAAAAGGAAAGAAATTTTAGAGATTTGCAAAGAACTGTTAACTAAATTGAATATTTCTTCTTCTCTTTTTAGAGAAAACAGAGAAGATGAGAGCGAAAGTTATTATATCCTAAGAATACAAAAGTTATCTTCCTTAATTAATTTTTATAATGAAGTGGGTTTTAGTATATTAAGAAAGCAGAAAAATTTAAGAGAAGTTATCAGGACTCATTTGAAAAACCATGCTTCTTCTTTGGAGAGATATAATGAATTTGTGCGATTGGTTGGGGAGAACCTAACAAGAAAGGATATTGCAGAAAGATTAAATGTATCTGTTGCAACAACTTATAACTGGCAAAGTGGAAAATGTTTGCCAATATTAGTTAGAAACAATATAAATCTCTTAGATTTAAAAAAATTAGAAGGAGAAATAGAATATGCCTAAGGAGTTCAGCTATCGCGGGCTTAAACTTGAAGAATTGAAGAAGCTAGATACTCGGGAGTTTGCAAAATATCTTGGGGCTGATTCGAGGAGAGCTGTTTTAAGGCATTTTGAAGTTATTGAAAAGTTTGTGAAGAAGTGCAGAAAGAGAGCTGAACAGGGAAAGCAGATACGAACCCACTCCAGAGAGCTTGTAATTGTTCCTGACATGGTTGATTATACTGTGTTTGTGCATAATGGAAAAGAATTTTTCCAGGTGAAAATAATTCCTGAAATGCTTGGGCACAGACTTGGAGAGTTTGCCCAGACAAGAAGGAAAGTTGAACACGGATCACCTGGAATTGGCGCAACTAAATCATCTTCAGCATTAAGTGTGAAATAAAATGACAGAAAAACAATACACGCCTGACAAGCAGAAACCTATTGAAAAAAAGCAGAAGATAGCTCCTGCTCCAATAAAAACAGAAAAGAAGGAAGAGGCAAAAGAAGAAATTAAAGAACAAGAAAAGAAAGTTGAGAGCGCTGAAACAAAGCCAGAAGAAGAGAAGAAAAAGGGAAAGAAGAAAGAGATTCCTAAGAAAGATAAGGCAATTGTGAGGGGAAATGATTTGAGAATTTCTAAGAAACATTCAATGGCAATTTGCGATTATATCAGAGGAAAGAAGATTGAGAATATGACAGCAGATTTAGAAAAGGTTGTGAGCTTGAAGAGACCAATACCCATGAAAGGAGAAATTCCGCATAGAAAAGGAAATTTAATGAGCGGGAGATACCCTGTAAATGCCAGCAAGGTTTTTATTAAGTTATTAAGGACACTTAGTGCTAACTGCTCTGTAAACAGTGTGGATAATCCGATAATCACTGTTGCAATTGCAAATGATGCTTCAAGACCATTCAAGAGAGGTGGAAGCATGAGGTTTAAGAGGACAAATGTTTATCTGGAAGCAAGAGAAAATAAAAAAGAAATCAAGGAGAAAAAGTAAGATGAATTCAAATTTAAGAAGTAAATTTAAAATCTTGGAGATTTTGAGAAATCCCCAAGCTATCTCGCTTAAGAGGTAAGCTCTACATGGAAGAAAAAAAATTCGTGCAGTTAAAGAAAGATGAGCTGAATGTGAAAGAGTTTGTAAAGAGAAATCTCGGAAAGGGAAGAATATCCAGTGTTGGAATTGAGTACACACCTATTGGAGAGAAGATTATTATTTCAACTACAATGCCAGGATATGTTATTGGAAGAAGAGGGGAGAAGATATCTGAGCTGACTCGTGTTTTAAAAAGACAGTTTAAGCTTGAGAACCCAAACATAGAGATTCTGGAAATCCAGAAACCAGAGTTTGATGCGCAGTCAGTTGCAGACGAGATTGCCATGATGCTAGAGAGACTTGGGAGCTTGAAGTTTAAGATAATTGCTTATAGAATGGTGGATAAGATAATGAAAGCAGGCGCGTTAGGAGTTGAGTTAAGGCTTTCAGGCAAGTTGCCTTCGGAGAGAGCTAAGTCCTGGAGATTTGCTTCAGGATATCTTAAAAAAACTGGGGATACTGCTAAAATTGTAAATAGAGCAGGGGCTGTTGCTAGAACGAGGATGGGAGTCATTGGAGTAAAGGCGGCTATTCTTCCAGCAGATGCAAAGATACACGACCGGATTATAATTGATGATGAATTAAAAAATCAGATTAAGATGCCCCTGTTTGTGAGTGATGTTGAAGAGAAACCAGCTAAAAAGACTAAGAGAAAGAAGAGAGTAAAAGAGATTCCCGCAGAGATTGTGGAGGTAATTGAGAAATGAAGAAATTTAAAGAGATTGAGAAGCTAGATGACAAGGCGAGAGTGGAAAAAATGAAAGAATTAAAAATAGAGCTAATAAAGAAGGGTATAGCTGCAAACAGGCAGAATAAGGGAAAAACCAAAGAGATTAAAAAGGCAATAGCAAGATTGTTAACAGTCCAAACTAAACCGAGTTTGGAAAACAAATAATGGATATATGCCCAAAATGCGGCCTGCCAAAACAGGCTTGTGTTTGTGAAGAAATCGCAAAGAGCGAACAGAGAATCCAGGTTAGCACAGTGAAGCGGGCATTTGGCAAGCCGACCACCCTAGTTTCAGGGATTGGAGAGGGCGTCAACATCAAGGAGATAGCCAAAGATTTGAAGCAAGTGCTTGCGTGCGGTGGGACTGTGAAGAACAACATAGTGGAGTTGCAGGGGGACCATAGGAAGAGAATAAAGCCTATCCTTGTAAACCTTGGATTTTCAGAAGAATCCATAAGCGATTGAAAGCAGACGAGAAAAAAGAGCAGGAAGAAATTCCAAAAATCGACTAGGAGAAAGAAAAATGGAGAAGAAAGAAAAAATAGAAGAAAAGAAGAAAGAAATTGCAGCTGGCGCTGTGTGTGATGACAAGCAGTGCCCAGAGCACGGAACTCTGTCTGCAAGAGGGAGAATCTTTGAAGGAACAGTTGTAAAGAAGCATCTGAGAAGAATTGCAATAGAGTTAGAGAGAACAGTTTACATAAAAAAATATGAGAGATATATGAAAAAGAAGACCAGGCTTCACGCAAGAGTTCCGATGTGCAAGGAGCAAAGTGTTCAGATAGGAGATTATGTTCAGATTCAGGAATGCAGACCACTAAGCAAGATTATACATTTTGTTTACATCAAGACGATTAGAACTAAAGATAAGGAAAAGGGAAAATGAAAGCTATATCAGCGAGAGCAACAGCAGGGTTGAATATTGGAAGTTTAGTTTTAGCTTCAGATAATTCTGGAGCGCGAATTGTCAAGATAACTGGAGTTAAGAAAGGAAAATCAAAGAAAGGAAGACAGCAGTCAGCTAAAATAGGGGATTGGGTCAAGGTTTCTGTCAGAGTAGGAGATCCTGAAATGAAAGGCAAAGTGTTTGATGCGGTTGTGATAAGGCAGAAGAAACCTTACAGAAGATTGACTGGAGAGAGAATCGCATTTACAGACAATGCAGTTGTGCTGTTCAAAGATGAAAAAGGAAATCCAAAGGGAACACAGGTAAAGGGACCTGTTCCGAGAGAGATTCAAGAAAGATGGAAGGAGGTTGCGAAGATTGCGCAATCAGTTGTATAAGATGAAGAAAAATAAATTTTTCAGCCTTTTAAAATCTGAGGATTATTAAAATGAAAAAGAAATTTTCAACAGCATGGATAGGAAGCAGGCAGGTAAGAAAGCAGAGAAAGTACAGAGCAAATGCCCCCTTGCATATTAAATATAAATTCATGGCAGGAAATGTTTCAAAGGACTTAAGAAAAAAGATTGGGAAGAGGAGTGTTGAAGTAAGGAAGGGAGATATTGTGAAAATTATGAGGGGCAAGCTTGCAGGGAAGTCTGGGAAAATTGCGAGTGTTGATTTTAAGAAACAGAGAGTTACAGTTGAAGGCTTGCAGAACCAGAAGAAGGATGGAACAAAAATTAATGTTTATTTTCACCCTAGCAAAGTTCAGATAACTGAACTTACAGATGCAAGGGGGCAGAAGAAAGAGAAAAAGCCAGAAGAAACTAAAGAAAAAACAGAAAACAAAGAAAATGCACAGAACAAGAAGTGAGATTTCGAAATTATGGCCGATTCCAAGAAAAGGGACAAAGTTCTTAGTGGTAGCCAGCCATAATCAGGATAGTGGAATTCCAGTTCTAGTAGTGCTCAGAGACATATTAAAGATAGGAAAGACTAAGAGAGAGGTAAAGAGAGTTATTCTGCTTGAGAAGATAAAGGTTAATGGGAAAAATATTAAAGATGAGAAATTCCCACTTGGGGTTTTTGATGTCTTGGGTGTGGGAGATAAGAACTACAAACTGATTATCAAAGATAAAAAGTTTTCACTTGAGGAGACTAAAGAACTTAAGAAGATTTCAAAGGTTATAGGAAAGAGTATACTTAAGAAACACAGGGTGCAGATTAATCTAAGTGATGGGAGAAATTTCTTGACTAGCGAGAAGATTACTACTGGAGATTCTGTTGTGTTTAGTTTTAAGGAGAACAAAGTAGAAAAGATAATTCAGATGAAAGAGGGGGCTAATGTTCTAGTAATCTCTGGAAGCCACATTGGAGAAGAAGGAAAGATTGAGAAGGTTGCAATAAATAAAGCTGATGTCAAGATAGGCAAGGGAAGTGTTAACCTAGAACTTGAAAGATTGATGGCAATTTAAAATGGCAGGCAAAAAAACAAACAAGGCTGAGAAGAAAGTGAAGAAGAACAGATATGATGAGATTAAGATAGAGAAACTCGT
>JAHIEM010000108.1 GCA_018901625.1 Nanobdellota archaeon | reverse complement strand
TTGTTCTAACTTAAAAGTTAGGACGTTAGAACATTAAAAAGCGGACTACCAACAATACAGGTTGTACGAACTATTTTGATATTTTGGGGTTTAATCTGCGAACTTTTGCTTATTTTTGGGATATGCAGGAAGTTTCTAGCATTGAGAAGAAGATTTAACTTTGGTTCTTGTGGGAATCAGTGTTATAATCTTTCAAAAATTGGATTAAAGGAATACCCTCTTGAACTCCAGACTGCCAGGTTACTCCTACTGTTATCTCACCATCCAGACAATTGAAGTAGTTTGTGGTGTATCTTCTTTCAGGATGAGCGGAACTTCTGACAACTTGTGAAGTTGCAATAATATTTAAGAAATCAGCTAAATCTTTATTCATTTGATTTTTAATCTTTTCAGCTTTTTAATTATTTCTATACTTGAGCATATCTCTCCCTAAACAAAAATGAGAAAACTAACGCGCAAACCCGAGCCTTATGGGCAGATAATTCCAAAAAAATCAAAAAATACACAAGCAAAACCTTCCGGGTTTTGCTTAAAGGTTTCTGCTTTATCTGTTTATCTTAAATGTAATTTGCGACAATCTGAATTATTCCCCAGATTAGCAAGTATAATCCGACTCCCCATCTTAGTAATTTTGGGAAGAGAAGGATTAAGAGTCCAAAGAGAATTGCCAGGCCTGCTGAGATTGTTAGACTTATTGATAATACCCTCTTTATTTCCTCCTTACTAATTAGTCAATATTCAGAAGTATTTATAAGTCTGCTTGGGGGTTTTAGATGGATTATTCTGCATAAATTGTGTCTATTTCCAACTTGCGTGTTCTGAGATTTTTCCTGACTGTTAGAGTTTTATGGGTTTCTGGGTGTAAGCATGGTTGAGTGGAGGATATTTGCTCTGGAGAACTTGCTGTATTTAACCAGGAGAGATATGAGCATCCATTTTTATAGAACTGGCATTCTTCTGTGCAGATAATTTGATAGGTCATTTGGATTTTATTGAGATTCTGCTTTTAAATCTATGTTTTTGCTTGTCGTGCGCGTTCGCGCCTTCGGCGCTCACATAGTTAAGGCTAATTTTTCAAGAGGGGGTGTGGGGGAGAAGTTCGTTTAATTTATTGAATTTTGGGGAGATTTATGGGGGTGTAGTGCCTAAGTAATCAAGTAATTATATGTATAATGCAAGCTAGGTTGAACTTAGAATGAGTTGAAAATTGTAGTACATATGTGTTCTGCAATCATCTTGCTTCTCTTTTTTTCACCTCTATTTTGTGATCCATTGCCCTCCAATAAGGCTTAATTTGTGATGTATAGGATATGCTTCCAGAGTTTTTAAGGTTTTTGGCTTTGCTTGAATGTTTTTGCAGTGTTGGAGTGTTTATCGACGATAAACCGGGGTGTTTGTGCCTGTTTATGGCTGTTTAAACAGCTGTTTGGATGTATTTTTCGGTGTTTGGGTGCTGTTTGGAAGGCAAACACCCCTGATTTTTAGCATGTGTTGGATGTGTTGGAATATGTGTTGGAGCACTGGAATTTTTTGCGTAACTTCCCTTATTTTATCGTCGAGAAAGTGAAGAAGAGGAAAAGATTTAAATACCTGTTTTCATGGTATAATTACATGTTCGAGTGGTTATTTGGCAGGAAAAAACAGGTGGATGAGATAGAATTGATAAAAGAAGCCACTCAGAAGTCTTTTAGTTCTGTAAGAAATGACATAAACAACCTATCAATATGGGTCAAACACCTAAAAACTGAAGATGAGAAGGCAGATTTTAGGTTTTCGCAGGTGGAGGAGAGATTATCGTCGATAGAAAGTGATCTTGAGGGTATAAAAAATTCGATGGCGTTTATGGAAGGTTCAATTTCTAAGCGGCTGTTCAAACAGCCGCAAACAGCTGTTCGTAAACAAACAGCTGTTCAAGGTGTTTATGACCCTGTTCAAACAGCTGTTCAAACAGCTGAACCTCAACGAAATCTGTTTGCAAACCTAACTGCTATGGAAAGAGCAACAGTCTATGTTTTATTGAATTCTGAGATGAAGCTAAGCTATGATGATCTAGCTGCGATGTTAGGGAAAAGCAGGGCTACAATAAGGGGGCAAATTAACTCAATAAAACAGAAGAGTGAGGGACTCATAGAAGAGCAAATAGAGGTGAATGGGAAGAAGAGAATATTTGTACCAGCAGAGGTAAAGGAGATATTGCTAAAATCTGGAAAAGTGAGGGTTAGAAAGGAGAGGAGATAGATTAAAACGAACCTATTAAGAGGTTAAAGCGAACTTTCAACTCCTAAAAGTGGAAAAGTGAGGGTTACAAAAGTAGAGAAAAATGGGGAAAACAGCTAAAAAGTGAGTGAAAATGGAAAAAGTAGTGTTAGGACAGCAAAGATATATTGAATTTAGTGAAAAAGAGAGGTTTTTGAGAGAGATCCTCTGTTCAGGGCAGTTGATAGCTCAAAAGAGAGAGTTTTGTAGGGAGACTCTTTCTTGCCAGATTCGTGAAAAGGGGGTAAAAAACAACGAAAGAGAGAGAAAGGAAGATATTATAAAAAACTGTTAAAATAGGTTAATAGAGCTTAAAAGGGCAAGATAGAATACAACTCTGCTGGAGAGGTAAATACATTTTCGTTAGTCCGAATATCTCCTGTTTTGGGTTTTAAAGGGTTAATAGGGCTTAAAAACAGCAAATAGGGGATTATTGGGTCGTTTGAGGCTAGATTTCACGGAGCTTGAGGATGGTTTGTAGAGAAGCTATCTGTTTGAGATCTGGGGAGATATGAAGAATAACTCGCTTGTTATTGAGCTTTTCTTTGATTATTGGGATGCCTTTTTTCTGGATTTTGCCAGTATAATCTCTAACAGAGGATTCAGATAGCTTAAGTTTATCAGCGAGGATTTTATAGTCAACTATAATTCCAGACTCTTCGAGGTTGTAGAGTAGTGAAAAGACATGCATCTCCTGGCTTGTAAGACGTTTGAATTTAAACCGAACTTCTTTCTTCAGGCTGTCTAGGCTTGCTAAGAGTTCCTGGGCTCTGTCGAGAGAGACTGGGGGAGATTTTATCGAGGAGGAATGTGTCTGTTGGTTTGTCTGTCTGTCTGTTGGTTTGTCTGTTGGAACCCCCCTGTTTCCTGTGGAGAGTGCCTTATATGGGCTTATTAACCCCCCTGTTTCCTGTGGAAGTGTTGGAGTGTCTGTTGGAGGGGGTGTTTGTGCCTGACTTATGTGTTGGATTGTTGGGTTTTGTGTTGGAAAAACCTCAAAATTACCTGTTGGAGTGTCTGTCTGTTGGTTTGTCTGTGGGTTTATGTGCTGAAATTGCGTGTTTTTATCAATTTGTTGAAATTCGCGTATTTTAATATCATTGATATATGAAGAAATGAGCTTAATTTCAGTAGTTAGGTCTACGATATCTTGTTTCAGACTTTGCAGCTCGTTGCCTAGATAAAAGATATCTTCTTTGGCTTTCTGGAATGCTTCACGGATACTCTGTTCGTTCATTTTTTGACTAGAACTCTGCTTTATTTAAGGTTTTATATAAAGAATTACAGCTGTTTGTATGCGCTGTATGCTTTTGGGCTTAGACTCCAGCGGCAGCGCCTTGAATATAACACGCCTTCTGGATTCTTTCTTATGCACGAGACTAGTTTTTTATCCTGGAGTTCTAGCATTAATTGTTTTATGAATTCTTCGTCTCTGGCTTCGAGTTTGCTTATTTCGGCTGTAAAAAGGGCGCGTGGAAAGTGTTCATAAAGAAGCGATAACACATTTGATTTGATCCTATTCCTCTTTTCTTCTGATAGTCTTACCATTGTTAAATCTCCCAGTTAGGAATTATAAATTTGTACAATTTTTCTATGTTTTTATACTTATCTCTGCTTATTAATTCAAATTTTTCATTTGGATACTGCTGTTGAAAGATCTCCCATTTCTTTGTTTCTGAACGATTTTCCCAGCCTTTTAGTTCCTGCCACCCCTCATTTTCCACGAAAAAGTCGGGGGTGTAGCCTGTCTTTTTACCGTCGGGAAGAGCAAGAATGAATGTTTTTGGTTCGTATTTATATCTCTTATTGGTCCATAGAAGATAGCGGCAGTAGTTAGCTTCCCATTTGGAGTGACAAAAATGACTCAGATCATCTCTGAATGTGTTTTTTCCGTGGGCTGCCGGCTTCCCAAAATGAGGATTCAGCTCGCCAGATCTACCATACATCGGATTTGATTTACCTAAGAATCTTTGTTTCATAATATCGGACAATTTTTTCTTAAATTCTTGAGCCTTTTCTTTTCCCATTATCTCTTCGTAAGTCTTTCCTTTCCGCGTTAAAGAGATTTTATCTTTCACTTCTTGGCTCCATTTCTTTCCCAGATTCCAAGGTTTCAGCTCACCTTCGCGATACATCCTTTTTATCGTTTTCGTTCTATTCTCTATGTTCTTTCTTATTCTTTCGTCAGTTTCCTTTGTTAGTCCTTTATTCCACGCTGCATTGCCTTTGTTAGCCTGGCTGATTTTTTGCTTTGCTTCCTTGGTCATCTTTCTCCCTCTTTGGTTATCTGCTATTCTCTTTCTTATTTCTGGAGGCATCCCACCCTCTCGGTTCCACTTCAAAACTGATTCCCTAATTTTTTGTTTATGTTCTTCAGAAAGTGTCTTCATAGACAAGAGAGCATCTTCCAGTTTATATGCTTTTCTGTTATTCGGTTGACACTATTAAGTTACTAACTCTTTTGCTATACCGACTATACGCATAATAGAGTTATTCTGTATTAGTTTTTAAAAGTTTGCGTTGAAGCATATTTTTGAAAGCAATAATACTTAAAAGAGATAAGATTTAATTGTTAGATGAAAGATTTAGTTGAAGTTATTTTTGGAGGGATAGAGAGAGTAGAGGATTTAATAGAATCTTTAAGAGGATTTTGCTCTTGTGTAGGATGTGGTGGAAGCCATGTTGATGAAGGTTATATTAAAATGGTTATGGAAGAATTAGAATCTCCAGAATATAGGAGGATTATGAGATGTGTTAATGGCTCAGTAGGAATCTTGCCTTGCGCTGATCTTGTTTCTCAGGCATATGATGGTGCTTTAGATATTGCCTCGCTTAAACCTTCAGAAAGAGCAGAAGCTGCACAAAATGTATTAGGTTATTTGTATGATTTAGATGATGGAGAAGTTGAGGAGATTGAAGAGAGGATTGGGAATGAATGATATTGTTGACTTGATGTTTGGGAGAGATAGAATTATGGACTGGAAAAGAGAATATCGAGATAAATTTTGCAGAGAGAGGGAAAAAGCAATGGGGTTTGGAGAGAGAATAGAAGATGGGATTGTTAAATTAATTGATTGTTGCTTTTATATGGGTTATTCTTTATATGATTATTTTGCATAAGATTTATTAACATGGCAAAGGGTTAAATTAGCTTGGTTATTTCTTTAAATTAAACTGGAGGGTAGTATGGGGAAGATTGAAAATATTTCAGCTAGGAACAGGAAGGAGATTGAGGCAGCCATGCATCCACTAGTTATGGAGTGGTTTTTTTCTAAATTTTCTGATTTTTCCCTGACTCAGTTATATGGGGTTATGCCTATCCATGAAAGGAAGAATGTTCTCGTATCAGCTCCCACTGGGGGGACTAAGACTCTGACTGCTTTTCTGAGTATCTTGAATTATCTTGTTGATTTAGCTGTGAGGAATGAGCTTGAGGATAAGGTCTATGCTGTGTATATTTCTCCTCTTAAGGCACTCAGTGGAGACATAGAAGTAAATCTAAAGAGGCCACTTGCAGAGATTAGTGAACTTGCTGAGAAAAAGGGAATATTGATGCAGAAAATTCGAGTTTCTTTGAGAACAGGAGACACAACTACAGAAGAAAGGACTAAGATGCTGAAAAACTCGCCGCATATACTTGTGACCACGCCTGAAACTTTGGCAATTGTGCTGACTGCAAAGAAGTTTGTTGACTTGTTGAGGGGTGCGGAGTTTATTGTTGTTGATGAGATTCATGCTTTAGCCAATAAACGAGGAACTTATTTGAGTTTAAGTTTAGAGAGATTGCAGGAAATCTCTAAAATTGAGCCTGTGCGAATTGGACTCTCGGCTACTATTGCGCCTTTGGAGGAGATTGCCAGATTCTTAGTTGGAAGTGATAGAAACTGCTTGATTGCAGAGGTTGAGATGCAAAAAAAGATGGATATTGAAGTGATTACACCTGGGAATTTGATTGAAACTAGTGCTGATGAGATGCATGAGTCTTTGTATACTATGATTGATAAGCTGATTCAGGAGCATAAAACAACTTTAATATTTACTAACACGCGAGCTGCGACTGAGAGAGTTATTCATCATTTAAAAGAGATGTTTCCTAGCAAGTATGTTGAGAATATTGGGGCCCATCACTCTTCACTCTCAAAAGAGCATAGGTTTTCTATTGAAGAGAGGCTGAGGCAGGGTGAGTTGAAGGTTGTTGTTAGTAGCACTAGCCTAGAATTAGGTATTGATATTGGGTATGTTGATTTGGTTATTTTACTTGGAAGTCCGAAATCTACTGCGCGAGCTCTTCAGAGATGTTTGGATTATAACTCCAAGGTATTATGCTTTGATGGAAAATACCGGAAGATAGGAGATATTGTTGAAAGCAGGTTACCTACAGAAGTGATTTCCTATGAAAAGGATAAGGGATTTGTTAAAAATAAGATTGTGGCGTGGCATAAAAATGGCACGGAAGAGTTATTGAAGATAAGATTAAAATGCGGTGAAGAGATAAATTGCACTAAAGAACACCCAATTTTGACAAAAGAGGGATGGAAGAACGCGGGGGAGTTAAAACCGGGTGGGTTTATTGCAGAACTACGAGGTAAAATAGACTTTGAGAATAAAGAACCTTATTTATTTGAGCTGCTTCCTAAAGATAAGATTTTTGTTGTTAATAAAGATAATTTTTTCCAGGAGATAGTTGATGATTATAGAAAAATCAGTAAAATTAATGCTAAAGACTTTTCTAGGGAATTTGGAATGCCTTATTCAATGCTTATTGACTGCAGAAGACTTGTTGGAAGAAAGAAGAGTATAAGACTAGACTATTTTCTTAAGGCATGCAAGTTATGCAGTATTTCTGAAGAAACTTATTTGCCTTATCTTAGAAATCTTAAGACGAAAGGAACAAAATGGCCCACGTTGCCCTTGAAATTAACAAAAGAAGTTATGTGGCTTGCTGGAATTGTTGCAACTGATGGATGTATTGTTAGAAGCCAGAAGGGAGAAGACGCAGAATATTACAAGATAAAGATTGGAAATAAGTCAAAGGTGATGATTGACAAGGTTGAAGAAATTGCAGGGTGTTTTAACATTAAGCCTTACATTGCCCTCAAGGGGGGATTTTATAATCTTGAGTTTGGCTCTAATCTATTTGCATACTTATTTATGTCCCTTGGAATACCTTGTAAGGATAAAAGTTTTAATATAGAGACAAGCGAGCCTGTCTTTTCTCTGAGCCCTGAATTAGTTCATTCGTATTTGGAAGGAATTTTTGAGGGTGATGGCAACCTAAATTTAAAAGAGGGCCATGGAATGATTAGGATTTTTAGCGCTAGTGAAAAATTCATTAAAGGAATGCATCTTCTATTTTCAAGATTAGGATATAGTAACAAAATACACAAGAGCAAGATAAAAAGTTCGAAATTAATCGAGAAAACCAGTGGAAAGGATTTGTATTGTGTTTCTTTGCTAAGAAAAGAAGACTTAAGGAGATTTTTTGAGAGTATTGAGGGGTATGGAGAAAAAGCGAGAAGGGGCAAAGATTCGACAAAAAATTATGAGCCCTATTTATCTTTAAAAGAGGGATACAATCAGTTTATTGAATTTTCTGAGGTTGAAAGTGTATCAAATGCTGGAAAAGGGGAGGTTTATAATCTGACTTTAGAAAAAGAGCCAAATAATTTTATTGTTGGGAATGTTATTGTTCATAATTGTGGGAGAGCAGGACATAAATTGCACGAGACTGCTAAGGGGAGATTTTTAGTTTTAGACCGGGATGATTTAATTGAGTGTTCTGTTATTATGAAAGAGGCTAGAGAGGGGAAGATTGATAGAGTTTTTATTCCGAAAAATTGTTTAGATGTTCTAAGTCAGCAGATATTTGGGATGGCTATTTACAAGATTTGGGATGAGGAAGAGATGTTTTCTTTGATAAAGAGAAGTTATTGCTATGAGAAACTTAATAGGGATGATTTTTTAGCTGTTTTGAGTTATTTGGCTGGGGATTATGCTTTAGAACATAGAAATGTTTATGCTAAAATTTGGTATGATGAGAAGAGCAGGCAGATTGGGAAGCGAGGAAAACTGGCAAGAGTTATGTATATGACAAATATTGGAACTATTCCTGATGAGAGTTTTATTTCTGTTGTTCTTGCTGGCACTGAAACTAGTGTGGGGAAGATTGATGAGGGTTTTTTAGAGAGATTGAAACCTAGAGATGTTTTTGTTTTGGGGGGGGCTAGATATGAATTTGCTTATACAAGAGGCATGAAGGCTTATGTTCGGGGGAGTGTGAATAGACCGCCCACAATTCCTTCGTGGTTTTCTGAGATGCTGCCTCTTTCATTTGATTTAGCTTTAGAAATTTCTCGCTTTAGAGGGTTGATTAGTGAGAGATTTGTAAAAAAACTTGGTGCAGAGGAAATCAGGGAGTGGATTAAAGAATATTTGTATGTTTCTGATTCTGTTGCTAGGGAGATTTATGATTATTGCTATTCCCAGTTTAAGTATATTGGGATGCCTTCGAATAGAAAGATTTTAATTGAGAAATATAGTGGTGAGAAGAATTATGTTATTTTTCATTCGTTGTTTGGCAGGCGAGTTAATGATGCTTTGTCCAGGGCTATTGGTTTTTTGCTAGCTAGATTGAAAAATAGAGATATTGAAATTGGGATTAGTGATAATGGGTTTTTTCTTGCTGGGGAATCTGTTGAGATTGAAAGAGCCATGAAACATCTGACTAGCAAGAATCTATGTGAGATCTTAAAAGAAGCTATTGAGAAGACTGAGGTTTTGAAGAGAAGGTTTAGACACTGCGCTGCGCGTTCACTGATGATACTGAGAAATTACAAGGGGAGAATTAGGAGCGCGGGTAAGCAGCAGATGAAATCTCATTTTCTTTATAGTGCTGTTAAGAAACTTTCTAATGAGTTTCCTATTTTGCAAGAAGCTAGAAGAGAGGTGTTAGAAGATTTGATGGACTTGGAGAATGCTAAATTAGTTTTGGAGTGGATTGAGTCTGGAAAATTGAAAATTGAGTATAAGGAGAGTGATATTCCTTCACCTTTTTCACTAAATCTGATTATGCAGGGTTCTGCTGATTTAATTAGAATGGAAGACAAAGCTGAGTTTTTGAAGAGGATGCATAAACGCGTGATGGAGAGAATTAAAGAGTGATTAAGGCTCGCGCTGATGTGCTCGCTTTTTACATTCAACTGTGAGAGAGTCTAGGTTTTGTTTTGTGAGAGCATAGACACATTTGCCAGAGGTTCTTCCAAAGCTATCTTGAGAGTAATTTAGCCAGATTTCACAATAAACTTCTCTGCTATGGGCGTCTTTCCATCCTTTTGGGAGAAAAACTAACCTATCTGTTTCATTTATCGGCCAAGTATATCCTATTTCTTTTAGAAAGTCTCTTGCCTCTGAAGACGAGATTATGTTATCTTCTCCTGCGACTATTTGCGTGAGATTATAAGTTAGGTTGTTTGCTTCCTGTCTCTTTGCTTGTTCTTGCTTCTCTTTTCTCTGATAATAGCCTGAGATTGCTGAACAACAACTACTAATTCCAAAAGTGGCCCCAAGAAAAATAGAGATATATAGAACTAAGCCTACCGGGATTGCCCACCAAGGCTCTTTAGGCTTATTAATTTTTGAAGATTCTTGTTCTGTCATTTTTATCTAAGATAATAAAGAGGATTTGCGCGTTGCTCGGGGGTTAGTTTTGATAGTCTATAAGAACGAAGTAGTCGGGAGGCTAGTAACCCTATGACACCAATGGTTAAGGCATATGTTGTGAGCCCATAGCCTAAATTCTGCCTTTTTTCTATGGTTTGTTTGTACTCTTCGCTGCTCATAATTTCATCATAAATTTTTATTAAGGTTTCAGGATTGACAGACGAATTTAGTAAAGCTAAAGACTCTAAGGAAATGGAGTCACCCCTAAAATTTCTAGTAATTTCTATTCTATCTAGTGTTCTATCAAAATCTTCATTGATTCCAGTAATAGAGCAATCTTCCAAATCTAGTTTTATTTTTTTAGGAGAGATTTTAATCTGACCTTTTTCATTTTTAACTCTGTTTTCTACTCTAACCTGCCCATTGCTTCTTCTCTGAATGTAGTCAAAATTACCTGACAGGTTCTGTGCATAAAATCCTGCTGCAAGTGCTGATAAACCTAAAGCTAACATGGCACTGCATCCAATTCTTTTCGCAAGTTCGTATGTTCTTTCCATTTTTGCTTGTTTTTGTTCTGCTTTTTGTTTTAATTACTATTTCTGGGTGAACTAGAGTTTTAATAGTAAAATAGTCGGAAAGGGACGACTAAAATAGCAATGTTTTTATATCCCCAACCCCATTATTTCCTATGGAAACTAAAGTATCGATGCTGTTAAAAGAGTATGGATTGTATGATAATGAGATTAAAGTTTACTTATTTTTGGTCGGAAATAGGGAGACAGGTGCCTATAAGATTGCGAAATCAACTAGAATTCATAAGAGCACGTGTTATGATGTGCTTGATAGGCTAATTTCAAAGGGGTTTGTGAGCAGGATTGAGGGCAAAAAAACAGTGTATTCTGCTAATGAAACCAGCAAGATACTTTCTTCTATTAAAAATAAGGAGGATATTATTCTCTCTATTATTCCTGAACTGGAAAAGATAGAAAAGATACAGGAAACTAGGATAAAATTTCTTGACACTCCTGAGAGCCAGAGAGAGTTTGATTTGAATCTGCTTAATCTTGCCAGGACTGGGAGATTAAGTTTTGTTTATGTGTTGAGTAACGGGCCATCT
>JAHIEM010000107.1 GCA_018901625.1 Nanobdellota archaeon | reverse complement strand
GTAATAGGGCTTGTCATAATTAGGGGGGAGCATTTTTTTATTTCTATATGCCCAGTCTAACTGGGCTTTTACATATCCTATTTTTAGCGGCTTGTCATTTTTCTTATTCCACTCCTCTATTTTTGGGTTTACTTCTTCTCTTGTGAAGTTGAGATATCTAAAAAAGTTTATCAGCACGAATAGAGCTCGTTTCCTGCCATCAGCCATTCCTTCAAGTATTTTTTTTATGCTTGGAGGATAGGTTATTGAGGATTTATCTACTTTAATCTCTTCAAACTTTCTCTCTCTAGCTGGTTCTGTTTTTTCTAAATTTCTTGTTCTGTCTCCATTCCATTCTAAAGCCTGAACTATGAGATTTTTTGCTTCACCTGGAAATGAATCAGGATAGAAATCTCTAATCTTTATTTTGAGTGGATCAGCATCATTTGGGGAAAAATGCGCAATCTCACTCTCTTCTAAAACACATGAGGAAAAGGCAGTTTTCTCGTGCAGAGAGTAAGGAGTTCTGAATAAATGCCTGGGAGATACTAAAACTAAATCTAGCCCTAAAATTCCGAATACATCCATTGATTGAGAAAAGTTCGAGGGAATTGCCAGAGAATCTTTATTGCATTTGGAACAGAAGAAAAAATCACGCTCTTCTTTTAGAATCATTGGTTTTCTGCACTGTCCGCATTTTTTCTCTTTTTTTTCTGAAGATGCTAGCTGTTTTGAGGATTCTTCTATCAAGCAGCTCGGACAGAAGTATGAAACTTTTCTGTGCTTGTCTGCTAAGTTTCCGCATGAGTTGCACTTTACTCCCTCTGTGCCTAGTTTTTTATACTCGTCTCCTGATTCTAAAATTTCTTTTTCAAGAATCGGGCGGGCGAGTATCTTCAGATACTCACATATGATTCTTGGCCATTCTGGAAACATATCTTTTGTCTTTACTTCATTAATTTCTTCTGGAAATGCTTTCCACGGAACTATTATATGGAATCCTTTTCCTCCTGAGTTATGCAGCAAAATAGGATAATAGTTCCCAAAAAAGGCCTCTGTTTCTTCAACTGAAACATCAAAAACCTTTTCCCTATCTTTTTTTACTATTCTCTTTATTTTTACTGTGCCTACATCTGAATTAAAAAGAGAGTTGTAATTGGAAATTATTTTTCTTGACTCTTCGTTGGGTTCTACTGACTGAAATTCTGAGAACCACGTTAGTACTTTTTGTATTCTACGAAGATTACAGCATTTCTTTTTTAGAGCCATTTGCTCTGGCCGGTGAGAATTGAACATTTTTGGCTTTATTTGGCGATAGACCTGCTTAAGCCCGTCAATGGGAAATGTTTTGTCTCTTGGAAATGGGGAAAATTTATTTCTGGTGCGGTAAAATTCTCCTAAAAGTTCTGATTTGGGAATAGAGAGAATATAAACTAGACTTCCCTTAAACATTGTGCCTTGGGGGAGTTTGTGAGGCTTGTTGTACTCCTGACCCAGTGTGCAGGATATTCCATTAATCTTACATAACCATACAAACTCTGTAATCAACCTTTTTGAAACTGATTTTACTGTAATACTATACTCTCCTGTTTTGTGCGCGTCTCCCCGGATGTATCCCTTAAGCATCTCCAAAAATAATTCTTTTGACAGAGTCCAGGAGAATGAAGGAACATGCTTTTCTTTCTTTTTTCCACAAAAGTTATCAAAAAAAGTCGCCCATTCTTTAGAATGAATCAAAATCTGAGTTGAGCCTGAATTTGGATGTCTTATTGAAATTTTCCGGCCAGTTAGGTTTTTGAGGATAGTTGTAACGTCTTCAATGTACTCCTTTTCATTAATATTCAAAGTGAAGCCAGTTTGGTTAATAACATTTGTAACGTGCCCTTCTGCCAAAAAATAGCCTATTAGTCTCATTAACTCAGGAGTTACAGCAACGTTATTTACGAATTGCCTATTCCCAAATTGATTTTTATTTAGGCTAAATGTGTTTTTAATTTCTTTTTCATTTGAAGAAAAATTATTAACTTCTGAATTATAAGTTACCAAAAATTCTCCCCGTCTTATCTCTTCAACTTTCCTTTCCATTATTTCTCCTTTATCCCAGACAAATACTGAGTGGTGTTTTGTTGCCCTGACAGGAAGAACGCTTTGTTCGTGATAAATCTCGTAAATTTCTTCTTCATGCTCAAGAGAATCATAAATATTTGAAAAAACTATTTTCTTATTCTTGTCCAAAGAAAGAACTTTTATATTTCCTTCTTGCTGTAAAAGGCGGATTGCTTCAGATATGGGAATGAGATTAATCTCTTCCGTTGTTTTAACTAGCACGGGAGTATCTCCGGTTACGCTGAACTTACATCCAATATTGTTTACCCCTGTTGATTTTAGTGCCTGAATTATAGCAAGAGCTGCTTTTTTACTATAATCAAACCACTTGCAGTCTATGTCTATCAATAAGTCCCATCCTGTTCTGAGTTCGTTTAATTGTTCTTTTTGCATATCAATTGATATCTCAAGAGGCTCGCGCCAGATTTCTTCTGAACAGTGAAAACTTGTTGCTCCTTTTTTTGCTAACTCTACAATATCCTGGGGATATTGTAATGTGTCTGGTCGCTTGCCAAATCCTTCAAAATATCTTGGCACAGTTTCTCTGTTCTGGCAGAATTTTAAAATTGCATCCTGGACATATTTTCTTGAGTAGTAGAATACTGCTACCTTGTCTATCTTCTCGCGGTTCATTTTTTTAATTAATCCTCCTATAAATAGATGATTTTTCTTTTAGTTCTTTACATGTTTAATAGGTTTTCTTTAGCTGTTGCCTACAATAAACCCTTTCCTGTTATGTTAATCTAACCGGATTTATATAAATTTGCATATCATTTAATTACAACAATCTTTATATATCAACTTTGATTCTGATTAGAATGCTGCTTAAATTAGAAAATCCAAAAGTGTTCTCAGATATAATTGGGATAATCTCTGAACTTGTTTCCGAAGTTAAGCTGAGAGTTGATATGAATGGGATGAGCATTATTGCTATTGACCCTGCAAATGTTGCCCTAGTTTCTTTCAAACTGCCTGCTTCTAGTTTTTCTGCACTTGAAGCTGGGAGCGAGGTTCTGGGTGTTTCTTTAGACAGCTTGAAAAATGTTTTGAGAAGGAGCTCTTCAGGCTCGAGTTTAGTTATGAAGAGTGAGGATAATATGCTGGATATAGAGATTCATGATAAAATAACAAGGAAGTTTTCACTTGCTTTGATTGAGATTGAGAGTGAGGATAAACAGATGCCCAGCCTGGAGTTTAAAAGCAAGGTTGAGATGTCATCTAGTGACTTTCTTGATTCTGTTGAAGACTGCAAGATTGTGGCTGATGCCTGCACTTTTTCTGTTAAAGAGGGAAAGTTTATTGTTGAGGCTAAGGGGTTGAATTCTGCCAAGAATGAGTTTTCTGGAGACGAAGTTAAGATCGAAGGACAGGATTCAAAGTCAAGATACTCTCTTGAGTATCTTCAGAAGTTTACTAAAGGAAGTAAGATATCTGACAAGGTTAAGGTAAACTTCTCTGAGGATTATCCGTTGAAGTTAGAATTTATAAATGATTCTGCTGAACTGGTTTTTGTGCTTGCTCCGAGAGTTGAGA
The DNA here is from genome assembly GCA_018901625.1 of Nanobdellota archaeon. Classification (GTDB taxonomy): domain Archaea; phylum Nanobdellota; class Nanobdellia; order Pacearchaeales; family GW2011-AR1; genus JAHIEM01. Next base: position 15,004 of record JAHIEM010000107.1, on the reverse strand, counting down.
CTGAGGATTAGCGCGAGACATAAACTGAATCTCATTCACGAGTGCTAATCTGAGCAGAAGATTTAGTTGAAGGCTAATTCTTTATTTTCTGGAAAGGTTTAAATATGCGTATTCATAGTATTGATCATAGTGATTATAATAGGCATATCGTAATGTATATAAATAAGTATAATCCTATTTAAAGGCATATGAATATACATAGAGACAGGGTATTAAAGATGCTGAAGGAAAAAAGGGTGTTAACGACTTCTGAGCTAGCGAAGGCTCTAAGTGTATCGTGGAATACTGCTGAAAAGTATCTTCTTGAATTAACTATTGATGGAAAAGTTGAGAGAATGAAAAAAGAGGGGGTAAATTTATGGCTGAACAAATAATTGTCAAAAGCGAATTAGAAATGAGAAATTGGTTTGAAGCTAATTTTAAGAAATTAGGATACGATAAAATAATCGAGAGCGGAGGAAAATACTTCCCTGATTTTAAAATGCTTAAGAATGGAAAAGAAGTGGGAGTGGAGTTGGAAACACAGTCTTCTCGTTTTGTTTTGCATAAGCATGACATACGAAAGGTTGACGAGGTGGTTTGCATAGACCGCGATGTGGAATTAGGTATCCCCATCATAAAAATTAAAGAATTGGCTTATCAGCCTAAACAAGAAAGGGTATCAGCAACTATAGATGAGATATTATCTAAAAAAATAAGAGGTATCTTGAAAAGTGGCAGCAAATATCGTAATATGTCACACCTAATCGAAACCGCTCTAAAAAAATTTGTGGAAGAGGAGAGCAAAAAGAAATGAGAAGAAATGAAAAAAGGGGGCAGATTACAGTATTTATAATAATCGGAATAGTAATTATCGCAGCGATAGTCTTTTACTTTTTAATAGCTAATAAGAAAATTCCGATTATTACCCAACCGGTTATGGCTGATCCTCAGAGTTATATTGAGAAGTGCGCGAGAGATGCTGCTTCTGAGGCTATTGATGTTATGCTTCCCCAGGGCGGTTGGATAAATCCACCTCATTTCAGACTTTTTGAAAATAATAAGATTCAGTATCTATGCTATACTAACTTATTTTACAGGAGCTGTGTATTTCAGGAGCCACTATATATAAGACACTTGGAAGATGAGATTACTGATGATATTAGCCCGAAAGTAGACAAGTGTTTTAGGGATTTGAAATCTGCTCTCAATGATGAAGGGCAGGAAGTTGAGATGGGGAGCATGGCAATTGATACAGAATTGGGAACAGGGTTTGTAAGAGTTAATATTGACAGGAATTTTTTGATTAGCAAGAGTGGAGAGAGCAGGAAGATAGAATCTTTTAGGACTGTTTTTAACTCGCCACTGTATAAACTTGCAATAGTCGGGCAGGAAATTGCAAATCAGGAAGCAAGATTTTGTTATTTTGAATATGTGGGGTTTATGATATTATATTCTGATTTTAGTATTGTGAAGAAGAATATTGGTTCTGGATTAGACGCAAGCAAGATTTATACTATTGAAGACAGATATACTAAGAAAAAATTAAATATTGCTGTGAGGAGCTGCGCTGTTCCACCTGCATTTTAAATAAATTCAAGATGAAGAAAATCAAAAAAATTTCAGCCTCTCAAAATCTGAGGATTTCAAGATGAAGAAAATCAAAAAAAGAGGAAAGGTTAAAAACCGGGTCTTGCTTGTAAAGAAGAACGGCATGATTTATTTAGTATAAACCATTTAAAGAGCAAATATGGGAAAAAAGAGAGTAGTAGAGATATTCAGAAGTAATTTGTTCAGCAAGAGAGCTAGAGTTAGCTATCTCCAGATAGTTATACTGATTATTTCTAGTTTTGCATTTTGCTATCTTGTTGACCAGTCTACAAAACCTGCTGAGAGTTTTAAGATAGAGAGCGATAGCATCTTCTCGAAGATTTGGAAGATTATTGCTAAGCCCATATTTCCTATTGCTTCTGCAACTGCTGCTCTGAACTGCTGCCAGAGAACTAAGAATAATGATACTTGTCTGGATTATGATTCAATAACCTGCGCGAGCCAGTGTTCTGGAACTTGTTTGCCTACTCAGTGCGATTTAAATGCAGATTGCAAGAAGGGGTGTTGTTACGACAGCCAGGAGGGGTTATGCATTGTAAACTCGCCTAAGACTAAGTGCGAGAGTGCTTTAGGAGGAGTATGGAAAGATAATCCTGAGTGCAATATTAATGTTATTCCTGAGTGCAGATCTGGATGCTGTGTCTTAGGAAGTGATGTGCAGTTTGTGACAAGCCAGAGGTGCCAGAAATTATCTGCAGAAAGAAATCTAGTCATTGATTTCAGAGCAGGTATAACTTCAGAGGGGGAGTGTATTGCTCTGAAATTTGGGCAGACTCGAGGAGCGTGCATATTTTCAGATAGCTCGTGCAAAATGCTGACTAATAATGAGTGCAGGAGTTTGACTAACAGGAATATTGTCCAGGGTTATTTATGTTCAGCTGCTGCATTGAATACTACTTGCAGGTCTAGTAATGAGACTACTTGTTTAGAAGGAAAGGATGAAGTTTATTTTAAAGATACTTGTGGAAATGCTGCTAATATTTATGACTATTCTCAAAGAAGCAATCAGAGTTATTGGGAAAAGGTTGTTTTGAAAGAGAATAGTTGTGGAATTAATTCAGCAAATGGAAATTCTGGAAGCAAGACTTGTGGAAATTGTTTTTATGTTTTAGGAAGCAAGTGCCAGGATTATAGAGAAGCAAAAGCTGAAAAACCAGATATTGGAAATAATATCTGTGCGGATATGTCGTGCAAAGATGCTCCTGATTTAGTTGATGCTTTTGGAAAGGTGCTTTCTAAGAGAGACAGGAAGAATGGAGAGAGTTGGTGTGTCTATGATTCTGCAATCGGTGTTGATGATAAAGATACAATGTCCAGAGATGTTGTTGGCTCGAGACATTATAGATATTCTTGTTTTGAGGGAAAAGTTCAGGTTGAGCCGTGCGCTGATTTTAGAAACGAGGTTTGCACTGAACAGAGTGAGTTTGATGTTAATGGAACTGCGGTAGTATTCTCCACTGCTGCTTGCAGGTTAAATGCGTGGCAATATTGCATTGATGCGAATACAAAGAAAGGAGAGCAGGAAGAGAGATGCGGATTAGAAGATTGTTTTACAAAAAAGATAAATGTTGATTCTGGATTTAAGTTTGACATTTGCGCCCCAAAATATGCAGAAGGATTTGATTTGTCAAGTGAAGCTGGGGGTAGAGTTGGGGCGAGTATTTGCGGATTAGCTAGCCAGAAATGCACTGTTATGTACAAAGCAACTATGACTGGCGGGTGCAAGTGTGTTAAGAATTGCGATTGTTTAGAAGCAGGCAAGTTTACAAAACAGATGAATGAACTATGCGTCTCTCTAGGAGATTGCGGGGGATATGTGAATATTAATGGAGAATATACTGATTCTGGATATTCTGTTAAGAAGGTTGGGAAATTACCTCAGAATTTTATTGATTTGTATAAAACCTTTGCAAGACCTGTTGCTGGGCAGAGAGTAGAAGGTTCAGACTCTGCAAGTGTTGCAGGCAAGTTTGGATTTCCTGTTAGTAGTGAGAGTGGTTCTAGTGGGAGTGGGGGAGGAAGCAGTGTTGGATTGATGTTGGGATTAGGTGCTGTTGGAATTGGATTTGCAATAGGGCAGATGACTGTGGGGGGATTTAGTGCACTTACCGCTGGAGCTTATTTTGGTAGTGCCCCAATTCTAGCATCTGGAACCTGGGCAGGAGCATTAGCACCTGCTTTTGCGGCTTTTGGTACAGTTATGATTGGAGCGGGAATTGGAATGATAGTTGGAGGATTTTTAGCTAAGATGTTAAATTTAAGCCCTGCGGGAAGCATGCTAATGAGCGCTGGTGCTGCAATGGTTGGTTTTGCTGCTACTGCGGGATTAGCTGGACAGGGGGCATTTGGAGGTTCGATTGCAAGTGCATTTGCTGCAGGAGGACCACTTGCAGGAATTGTCCCATTCCTCTGGCCGATTGCAATAGTCGGAATTATACTTATTATTATCTCTCTATTTATGGGAATGAAGAAATGCCCGCCGAAAATAGTTGAATTCAAGTGCATGCCTTGGCAGCCGCCAAGTGGGGGGAGTGATTGCGAAAAATGCAATGCGAATCCAGAATTAAAAACGTGTTCTAAATACAGATGCCAGAGTTTAGGGCAGGCGTGTGAGTTTATTAATGAAGGAAGTGATGATGAATTATGCATCACAAAGAGGAATGATGGAAGAGCGCCTGTAATAACTCCTCTATATTCTGTGCTAACTGCGAATTTCTCTTATATGAATGTTTCTTCTGCAGGATTTTCAGTTAGAGAGTCAGGAGGAAGGTGCATTGAAGCATTTTCCCCATTGGTTTTTGGAATAAATACTGACAAGCCTGCGCAGTGCAAGATAGACATGCAACACAAACCCAAGTTTGATGATATGGAAGATTATTTTGGAGATTCAAATTTGTATCTTTTCAATCACACAATGGGATTTGCAATTCCAAGTGTTGATTTAGTTCTGGCATGCAATAATGATAGCAATCTAACTGAGGCTGATGTTCTAAGCCAGTTTAGAAACCTAAAGGTTTATACAAGATGCCAAGATATTTTTGGAAATATGAATAATAATGAGTATCTGATTGATGTTTGCGCGAGACCAGGACCAGATAGAACTGCGCCATACATATCTAGTACAAGCCCTCTGAATAGCGCGAATATTGCATTTAATACAACTAGCCAGGAAGTTCAAATTTATGTAAATGAGCCTGCAAGCTGCAAGTGGAGCAGGCAGGATAAGAATTACACTGGAATGGAAAATTCATTTGTTTGTGAAGACTTTTGCGAGCCTGCAATATTTGGGTGGAGGTGCACTTCTACTCTGAATAATCTAAGTTTAGGAGAGAATACATTTTACTTCAGGTGCAATGATCAGCCATGGTTAGATGGAACTGTTAATGAGAGCAAGAGAAATGCAAATTCGCAGGGTTATAATTACAAATTAAGAGTTACAGAAACCCCCCTAATTATAAATAGAATACTTCCAGATGGAAAGGTTACTTACGGGAGTTTGCCAGGAACATTTGACTTACAAGTTGATACTTCAGGAGGAGTTGAGAATGGGAAAGCTTGGTGTTATTATAGATGGGGAACTAACTGGATTTTAATGCAGTCAGATGCTGTTGACTGGGATTCTGCTTCAAATACTCATTTCCAGACTGGAATGAATACTGCTAATTTTAATGTTGGACAGAATCAGCTGCAGATTAAGTGCACTGATGGAGGAAATGAAGCTTATAAAAATTCAACGTTCAATATAGATCTGGATAATTCTGCGCCCATAGTAACTAGAGTGTATAATTCAGGAGGCAGTTTATACATACTCACTAATGAAGATTCTGAGTGCGCTTATTCAAATAGCTATCAGACTTGCAACTTCTTATTTGAGAATGGAACACAGATGAATGGGGGATTTACACAGGAACACACTGCTTCGTGGGATACTCAACAGACTTACTATATAAAATGCAGAGATGCGTGGATGAATGAGCCATCAGCTTGCTCGATACGAGTGAAAGCATATAATGACATTGCAACGAGCTTTTGGTACTAAAGTTTATAATATGAAGAATCTAGATAATAACATGAAAAAGAGAGGGCAGTTAACAATATTTATAATAATTGCAATAGTTGTTGTTGCAGTGGTTTTGATTATTGTGTTTTATCCTAGAATAAAGATGATAATCTCCCCAATAACTCCTTCTGGATATGTTGAAGAGTGCATTACTAATGAGTTAGAAAAGATTATTCCAATTGTTTCTGAGAGCGGGGGGAGCTTAAATCCCCAAAATACAATTGGGTATGATGGGAGGCAGGTAGAATATTTGTGTTATACTGCTGAGTATTACAAGACTTGTGTAAATCAACAGCCATTTTTAAAAGAGCATGTTGAAGAGCAGATTGCAAGCTATATAAGACCTGTTGCAGAGAAGTGCGTGAATGATTTAGTTTCTGATTATGAAGATAGAGGATATAGTGTGAGCTTGAAGAGAGGAAATACTTCTGTTGAGATAGTTCCGCATAGTTTGAATGTGAGACTTAATAGTGTGATTACACTTGAGAAAGATTCAACTCAGTATTTTAGCGGGTTTGTAATATCTAGAAATAGTGAGATTTATGATTTAGTCATGATTTCACAGAGTATTGTAAACTGGGAGGCTAGATACGGAGATTCTGCTCCAGAAACATTCATGCTGTACTATCCTAATTTGAAGATTGAAAAATTAAAACAAGGTGATGGCAGCAAGATTTACATTGTGAGTGAGCGAGAAACTGATGAGAGTTTCACATTTGCAACCAGAAGTTTAAGCTGGCCTGCAGGTTACGGGGCAGATGAGCCGTTTGTTAAATAAAATGAAAGATACAAATGAATAAAAAAGCGCAGACAGGATTTATTATAAGAGTGATTGCAGGAGTTGTAGATGTAATCTCCCTTCCGTTTTTAATTGTTAATCCTATGAATGTTTATGCACAGATTGGTTTTGGGTTTGGAAATTTCCTTTTAATACTGGGAGGGTTAGCAGAATAAAAATGATGAGTTTTGAGAAATTTATACCCTTGATACTTGCAACTCTTGGATTAGCTTATGCCTCATTTAGAGCTAAAAAAAATAAAAACTGGCTGATTATTGCGTTTATTATCTGGCTAATGGCTTTTTTTTGGGCAGTGGGAGCTTTTGGATAAGATGAAAAAGAAATTTAAAGCAGAACCAAGCAAGTCTAATGATGAGAGAAAAGTTGAGTTAGATAATGGAGAAGTAGAAGTGTTTGAGTGCGAGCATTGTAAATTTGTTGATGATAAGAAAAAAGATGGTTGAAATTGAAGAAGTTTTAGATGTGGGGAGTGTGTCTTGCCCTGTATGCAGAGAGGAGGTTGATGAACCATATAATGGAGCTTTGGTTCATAGCTGGTGTTATGAGACTTACAGAAGAATCTTTAGAGAGACTAGTAAGGAACGGAAGGTATTTGATTTAAGATGATAAACAATAAAGCAGTAATGAGTTGTATTCAGATATCAATACTAACTGTGGCTATATTTGCTTTTGCATTTATTCTTTCTCCGCAGGCTTCTGCTGATATAAGCACTGTAACTGTGCCTGAGACTACTTCCTGCTGCGAGAAAACAACTTACGGGGCATGGTGCCAGAATTCCAAGACAACTAGCTGTAATTCTGCATTTAGAACTACTCCTACATCCTGCGAGGCTACTAGTTTCTGCAAGCTAGGGTGCTGTTATAATAGCAACGAGGGAACTTGTTCTGAAAATACACCTCAGCTTGTTTGCCAGCAGAATAATGGTGTCTGGGCTGATTCTGCCTCGTGTGAAATTCCACAGTGTGATTTAGGATGCTGTGTTCTTGATAATCAGGCTGCTTTTGTGACTCTAGTAAGATGCAAGAAACTATCTGGGTTTTTTGGATTGCAGACTAATTTTAGAACTGATATTACTTCTGAATCTGCTTGCATTGCAACTGCTCAGGCCCAAGATAGAGGGGCTTGTGTTTTTGAAGAAGACTTCACAAGAACATGCAAGTTCACAACGCGAGATGATTGCACTGTTATGAGCACCAAAAAATCTGGGAATAGCACTATCAGCAGCAATATCACTTTCCATAAAGATTATTTGTGCACTGCTGAAGAACTTGGGACAAACTGCGGGAAATCTACAAAAACAACCTGCATAGACGGGAAAGATGAGGTTTATTTTGTTGATACTTGCGGAAATCCTGCAAATATTTATGATGCTAGCAAAAAAGATGAACCTGCTTACTGGAGAAAGATAATTGCTAAGAAAGATTCGTGCGGGGCTACAGCTAGCAATTCAAATGCAAATTCTGCTTCTTGCGGGAATTGTGATTATTTTGGAGGGAGTTTTTGCAGAAGTTATGATAAGTCTAAAGATTTGAACAGGCCTACATACGGAGATTATATGTGCAGAGATTTGAATTGCAAGAAGACTCAGGATGGAAACAGTTACAAACACGGAGAGAGCTGGTGTGTTTATGATGCTAAGACTGGAAATGGTTTAGATTTAGCTGGCTCGAGACAGTTTAAGCATGTTTGCATTGCTGGGGAGGAGATAGTTGAGCTGTGCGCTGATTTTAGGAGCGAGGTTTGCATTCAGGATGTTATTAAGACAGATAAGGGAGACTTTCAGCAGGCAGCGTGCAGGGCTAATAGGTGGCAGGATTGTGTAGGGCAGAAAGAAAAAGATGATTGCTTGAATGAAGACAGAAGAGACTGCCAGTGGATTGAAAATGTTATTGGGCAGGATGCTTTAGGGGCTAATCAGACAACTGCTACAGTTACAACGAACGAAGATGGAGAGGCAGAGGTTAAACAATTGAAAAAACACGGGGTTTGTGTTCCTGATGTTCCTCCAGGATTAAAATTCTGGGAAGAGGGGGAGGCTGCTGGGATTTGCGCTCAGGGAAATTCTGTCTGCACTGTTCAGTATGAGAAAGGATTTTTTGGAAAAGAAAAGGCAAAAGTTAATTCAGAATGTTTAAGTGCTGATTGGACTAAGAAGAGGCAGGAAGTTTGTTCAAGTTTGGGAGATTGTTCTGGAACTGTTGAAACCTGTGCTGATGGAAAGTGCGAGGTTAAGCAGGGTGTTTATACTGTTCTGCAAAAAAATAGTTTTATTTCTGGAACTACTGGAAGAGTAATTGTTGTTTTAGCTGAGTTTGTTTCAAATTTAATTGGGTTGGGGTTGGTGCGTGGTGCTGCTCCAAAAGTGACTTCGGCTCCTGAGAAGAAATTGATAATTCTAAATGAGAAACAAACTGCAGAGCTGAATAAAGGGTTAACTCAACCTGGAGGAACAGGCGCAGCTGCTGCACAACAGGCAGCAAATAAACAGATCCTCGATAGTGTCACAGCATACAAAGGTACTTGGACATCTGCAGGAACTCAAACTTTTGAAGGGACAAAGTTAGCTATGGAATCTGCAACAATCGGGGGAAAGGAGGTTCTTAAAGCCCCGATGGGGTCGGCAACAAAGTACTTTGTTAATGAGGGTGGTCAACTTAAAGAGGTAGGCACTCCTGCTGCAGGTCAGGCAGGGGAAACAGGTTTAATGGGGAGCATAAACTCACTAATGGCTAATACAATTGTTTCTAGTTTAATGAGTGCAGGGGCAATTGCAGGGGTTGTATATTTTGCTTCAGGACTATTTGGAGCAGATGCTAACACACAGAAAGCACTTGCAGCTGGAGCATTTGCAGGAACTATGACTTACAACTTGATTAATCCGCTTGCAACTGGTGCTGGTTGGAATATGGAATTATTTGGAATGGCTAAAAACTTTATGGGTTCTGGGGGTTTAGGAACAGCTGCACCACTAGTTTCATGGGGGTTGGCAATAGGAATTGGATTTGCAGTATTTGCAATGATGTACAAGAAAACTGATACTGAAACTATTAAGTTTGATTGCAAACCTTATGAGCCTCCGACTGGAGGAGCATTCTGTGAATCGTGCAACAAAGACCCATTTAGACTGTGTAGTGAATATCGATGCCAGAGTTTAGGGCAAGCTTGCAAGCTGTTAAATGAAGAAGCAAGTGGGAAAGAAAAATGTGTCTGGGTAAATCCTAATGATGTTAACTCTCCTAAGATAACTCCTTGGAAAGATGTTCTTACAAGCGGGCATTCTTACGCTCCAATGGAAACAAGACCTAGCTCGAGGGGAACTAAGATTGTCAGAGCGAGTGCATCTGACGGATGCATAAAGGCATTTACGCCTCTGAGTTTTGGAATATCAACTGATGAGCCAACACAGTGCAAAATAGATTATAATAATACTGTAAATGTGAGAGATGTAAAGAAAGCATATGAGAGCATGGCATATTATTTTGGAGAGTCAAACTTGTATGAATATAATCATAGCCAGACAATGAGACTTCCTGGACCAGCAGCACTTGCAGCGCAGAATATTTCTCCTGAGATGGGACTTGATGGAAAATTCACATTATTTGTGAGATGCCAGGATGCTAATGGGAATGTAAATGAAGATGAGTTTGCAATTCAGTTCTGCGTTGAGAAAGGACCTGATACAACTCCTCCTAGAATTGAAGGGACAAGCATTGCCAGCGGAATGCCTGTTCAGTTTAATCTAAATGATACTGACATAGAGGTTTATGTAAATGAGCCTGCAAGCTGCAAGTGGAGCAGGCAGGATAAGGATTATGATTTGATGGAGAATGAGATGAGATGCGATAGTAATGTATGGGAGATAAACACTAATATGCTTTACAAATGCTTTACTAAACTTACTGGATTAGAAAATAGGAAAGATAATAATTTCTACTTCAGGTGCAGAGACCAGCCATATGCTCCTGTAAATGACAGAATCACAATGCAGGAGAGTTATGCGTTTGTGATAAAAGGAACACAGCCTCTGAATATAAAATCTAACTCTATAAAGCCTAATGGAACAGTGCAAGGATTCTCCAATATTGTTTCTGTTGATTTAACACTAGAAACAGAGAATGGGTATAATAAAGGAGATGCTCTGTGCTATTATTCTACATCCACACTAGACTCAAGTTTCATAAAAATGTTTGAGACAGGAACTAACAAGCATAAACAAAATCAGCAGCTGCCTGCTGGAACTTACAATTATTATTTCAGATGCGTTGATTTAGGAGGAAATGCAGATTACAATCAAACCTCATTCATAGTTGAGGTTGACAGAAACGCTCCTTCGATTGTAAGAATATATAATGAGGGTGGGAATTTAAAAGTTGAGACTAGTGAGAAATCAACCTGCTACTATTCTGAGAATATCAACCAGCAGTGTAACTTCGCAGTTAGCGATGGAAAACAGATGCTGTATCAGAATACAACTGCGCATTATATTGAGTGGAAGACAAACAGCAATTTGTATATTAAGTGCGTGGATAGTTCTGGAAATCAGCCAAATCCTACTGACTGCTCAATAATTGCCAGGCCTTTTAATTCTAAATAATTTGATTATTACCTGCACCAAAATAAGTTATTCTCAAAATATCTCTATAGCTTATTACTTAAATAACGATGGTTTTTTAAATGGAAAAAGGTTAATAACTCAATGAGAAAGATGGTGAAAAATAAACGCGCGCAGATGATGGCAATGCCTTATTCTGTGATTTTTTCAATACTCCTCATTGTCTTCTTCATAGTTGTTGCGTTTATTGCAATTAAGATATTCTGGTGCCCGTGGTGCAAGGATTGCACTTTATCTGATTCTGCGAGTGAGGGTTTATTTAAAGATGATTTAAAGACAGCAATAGACGATGTCTGGAACTCTGCTGGGGGAGATAAGCCATTCAAGGTAAAATTGCCTGACAAGATAGACTATGTTTGTTTTTTTGATGATTCTAGAGATGGAATGGGGCAGTATCTTGATTTTGCAAAAGAGTTTAAAAAAATGGGTGGAGGAAATATTTATCTTCAGCCAACCAGGAATGCTTGCGAGGGATTCAAGTACTTTATTTTCAAGCATATAGACATTCTTGAAACAACAAAAACAGAAAATCCTTTTTGCATTGAAAATAATGCAGAGTTGTGGATAAAGAGCGAGCATGGCGGGCCTGTCCAGATTTATAGAAAGTGAGTGTTAATAATCAATTTTAACATGTTTTGTTTAGATTTCAGATGAATAGCAATGAGAGTTATTGTTCATCATAGGTTTAGTGACTTGATCTAGCCCTTCCAAAAAGTTTTCATCTTCTGATTATAATTTAAGATACCAAGATGAAAACTTTTTCCATAAACTTCTTGTTGAATATGTCTAATAATTATCTCCTTGAACAGATAACTTTTATTTCAAGTTACTTATATGCTTAATTGGTTTTCTTTAGCTTGCCCTACAGCAAGCTGTGTGGCATAATGATTAATAAAGCTTTCAAAAAGAAGTGAATCTTGCTGCATGAATTCCGCAAGATTTAATAAACTTAAAACCGAGATATACTTATGAATAAAAGAGGTTTTGAATTTAGTTTTGCATGGCTTTTCGCAATTATTGTTGGAATTTTCATTCTTTTTGCTGCAATTTATATTGTTATAAAAGTTGTTGGCACAGAACATGCAACAGTGAATACTGTCTGCGCAAAGCAGTTTTCTCTTTTGTTTAACCCAATGGAGACAGGGTTGGCGAGCGGCAAGTCTACGAATGTATCTATCTCTATAGAAACAAGGATATACACTTCTTGCAGTGAGCTGGGAAGTTTTGGAAGCCAGGAAATTGCGTGTTCTCAGAAGTCAGGTTTTAAAGATGAGTGGCCTGCAAAGAGCGGGGGAATACTTGTAAATAATAAGTATGTATTTTCAGACAAGATTGAACAGGGAAAGACATTTTACTTCTTTTCCAAGCCATTTGAGATGCCTTTTAAGGTTTCAGAACTGATATTTCTCTCTGCTAAGACGTATTGTTTCTATGATGCTCCGAGCTCGATAAGCGAGGAGGTTAGAGATTTAGGTGTTGCGAGTATAAAGTTAGGAAATTGCACTAATGAAGATGTAAAAGTTTGTTTTGGCAATTCTGGAGCAGGATGCGACATTTCTGTATTTGGCTCTTGCACAGGTCTTGGGTGCGAGAGTGAGTATGATTCTGGGAGAGTGAGAAAAGATGGGAAAACGGTATACTATGCAGGCAGTTTGATTTATGCTGGAATATTCTCTGATCCTGATAATTATCTGTGCAATCTTAGAAGACTTATGCAGAGAGTTCAGAATATTGCCCGCTTGTATGATGAAGAACAGGCATTTCTTTCAACCAGGGGGTGCGGAACTGCAATGTCTTCTAGTTTAATTGGCTTGGCTCAGGCTGCTAGTGCAGCTGATGGGACTACGCAAACCGGTATTGATAATGTTATTGAAGCTGCTGCGAGAGTTGATGGTGAAAACTCGCGGCAGAGGGGGTGCAAGATTTATGGTATCTAGGAAATCACAACTGAAGATACAGCAGATGGCATTTATGCTTATGGCCGTGTTTATATTCTTTGTACTTGCAGGAATGTTTTATATTCTCTCTCAGTCACAGAATATTGCTAAGAAAGCTAATTTGCTGGAAAGAAATAATGCAATAGGGCTGGCTAATATGCTAGTTGATTCAGCAGAGTTTAGCTGCGGGACTTACTGCATTGATGGTGATAGGGCAATGGTGCTAAGAAAGAAATCTCCGTATACTAATGGAACTCTATGGAAGGTTAATAGTATAAAAATCAGAACTCTCTCTAATGCTACAAAAGACACATTATGCACAGAGGCTAATTATCCTGATTGTAATCTTATTAAGGTTTATGATAAAGGGGCAGGAGAGACAAGTGTTTATAGTTATGTTTCTGTGTGCAAGAGAGTTAAAGAAAACGAGTATATTGAATATAGGTGTGAACTTGGGCAGTTTATTGTAGGATATGAGGTGAAAAATGCAAAATAAGAAGGGGCAGGAAGAGATTATTGGATTTGTTCTGATAGTCTTGCTAGTATCAGTTATAGCAGTTGTTTTCCTTGCTATAAATATTAGAAAACCATCTGAAAAACTGCCTAGTGCTGAGATAGAGAGTTTTCTGCAGTCTAGTATGAGGTATTCTACTTCCTGCCTGATTTCTAGTGAGAGGAGATATAGTTTAAAAGATGTTATTGTATCTTGCGCAGGGAATAATGAAAAATGCCTGAATAATATGACTGCTTGTGATACTCTTAACTATACTGCTGATAAGTTATTGAGAGAGGGTTTTAAGCCCTGTCCAGACTGCCCTACAAATGCGTATAGGCTAAAGATTTATGGAACAAATAATAGGACTATTATTAACCTGCGAGAGGGAAATTGCAGTGGGACAATAACTACCTCTTTGTTGAGTCTGCCTACTTACTCTGACAAGGTTAAGATAGAACTAGAGGTTTGCAGAGAGATTTAGATAACACCCTGTTTAAATTTGAGTGACCTAGATTGTGAATATAATCTGGAGGTTAGTGATATTTATCACTGGTCTTAGCATGTTTCTCTTGCCATAGTGTTCTTTTATGAGAGATATTAATCCGAACTTCTCAAGGATTTTTGTATCTTGCTGGACTGATTTAAAATCTCTATTGAGAATCTTTGCAAGATTATAGATTGAGGTTGGCTTGTTGTGCTTTACTGTATAGAGTATTCTTGCTTTCTCATTGCTTAGAAGCTGTCTTAGGTCTTCTAATCCAGAGAATTCATAGTTAGTTTTCTCTCCAACAAATCTTTTAAAGATTGTATTGAAAGCATTTTGGCTGATTTGGAGATTTATTGTTCTGGTTGTATTTTTCTTTGCCATTTTGCCGTCGGGACTTGGTTTCCTTAAAGTTATATGTATGGTATAGAGCGCCATATATTTAAATGTATCGCTTAATGGATATATGGGTTTCTCAGCCAGGTATCTGTTTTTGAAATCTTCCATGAGAAATTTTCTGTTATTTTAAACTAAGGAAGTAGTATAAACATTGAAGTGACAGCGAAAGCTTTATATACTAAACACAGAGAAACAAGGGGAGAGTATATATTAAAGCGAATCTTTTATAGAAAGCTTTTTAAAGAGTCTGAAGATAGTATACTTGCTTAAGTAAATGCTTAAGTATGGTTGCTAATCCAAAGAGGTTAGTGTGTCGAGGTGGATGATAACTTTTGATTATGTCATCCTGCCAAGATGAACCAAGAATATTTTAACAATTGAAAGGAGGTTAAAAAAATGAAATTTAATTTTAGAAAGATTGCATCAGTATTCGCTAGTGTAGTAATGCTAGGAAGCACTGTTGGGATTGCTGCTGCTGCTAACTACCCTGCACCATTCGTGTCAGGAGGAGCTGCAGATGTCGCAATTATCTACGGAAATAATGCTGCTTTTTCAGATGGATTAGCTGCTGGAGAAATTCAGTCTAGCTTACAATTTGAATTAGGCACGCAGACTGCTAGTGGCGG
>JAHIEM010000106.1 GCA_018901625.1 Nanobdellota archaeon | reverse complement strand
GGGCAGGATATCAGTATCATACTGGAGTTTTATGGGTTGAAAGTTATGAGTTACTTAATGCTAGGGGAGAAGCAATTCATTCTGATTCCTCTTTTGATTTTTGATTAAACCTCAATCTTATCAAAATCTTCAACTATGACTGTGTTTTTGAAGATTTTTCTTGCTTCTGTTAGCAGTGGTTTGGGATTTGCTTCGTATCTTTGAGAGAGATGCACTAACACCAACTTTCTTGCTTTTGCTTTCAGTGCTGTTTGGGCTGCTTGTTTTGCTGTTAAATGATAATCTTCTTCAGCTAACCTCGCGCCATTTTCAGAATCTTCCAGAAATGTTGATTCTGAGACTAGCAAGTCAGATTCTTTTGCTATTTTTGCCATGTTTTCATTTATTCTTGTGTCTAGGATAAATGTTATTTTTTTCTGTTCCTGCGTGTAAGTTATGTCCTTTGCCCTGATTTTTTTATTATTCCAGACTATGTCTTTTCCTTTTACTAACTCGCCAATGATTTTTCCTTCTATCTTTAATTTGTTTAGTTTGGATTTCTGTATTCTTATTTTTTCTTTTTCTGTGAATGAATATGCTAGAGCAGGAGTGTTATGCTCCATCTTCTCTGCTTCCAGCTTGAAGTCGGAATTTTCGAAGAAAATTCCGCTTTCTATCTCGTGAATTTCGTATTTTATTGCTCCCTGGAATACAAACATTCGGAGTATTAAATCAAGATGGTGTTTTGTGTTTTTTGGGATGTAAATATGGAGTGTTTTATTATATCCATTTAGGGAGAGTGTTTGCAATAATCCTGGCAGTCCGAATATGTGGTCTCCGTGCCAGTGAGTTATTAGTATTTTTGTTATTGAGCAGGGGTTTAGTTTTGCTTTTCTCAGTTGTCTTTGGGTTCCTTCACCACAGTCTATTAGTATGTTTTCCTCTTTATACTGGAGAAGAATTGAAATATGATTCCTTCTAGCTGTGGGTATTGCTGCCCCTGTTCCTAAGAATGTTATGGGTATTTTCATTAAATTAATAACCAAGTGAGGTTTAAATAAGTTTAGAATTATGCTGCCTGATGTGATTCCTAAAGTCATTTGCCATGTAATTAAACCTTGCTTCAAATTTCACTTGCTTAATAGTTATGTTAAATACTAACCCGAGCAGTAAAACTACTAGCGCAACAATAATGTCTTGGGTTTCCCAGCTTCCACCCAAAATTTTTAAAACTAACTGATAAATGATAAACACAGAGAAGATTATTAAGAAGATATAGACTGCTATTTCTAAGACTCTTAATGCCTTTGCCATTTTATTTCTTTATTAATAGAATAATCAGCAGAATAGCTATGACTAACAAAAACCATTTTAGGATATCTAACAACATCGTGCTTATGTCTTTTTTCATGCTGCTTGCAGGAGAATCAGGTTTAAATACATTAAGGAAACTTTAAATATTGATTTTTATTGAAATTATTAATGCACCCGTAGCTCAGCCTGGATAGAGCACCGGCCTTCTAAGTCGGGGGTCGTAGGTTCAAATCCTACCGGGTGCGTTTTTTATTAAGATGATAGTTAAAATTCGTTCTGATATAGTTTCGTTTGGAGAGTATGTCCAAAACTTTTGCAAGAATAAATATCCTCAGCATTCTAGCGGGTGTCCTAATTATGGCAAGAAGAATGGGTGTCCTCCGTGCGAGCTAATTGATTCTGTTCTTGATTTTGAAAAAGATATTTATCTTATTTATACTGAGTTTAATATCGGTGAGTTTGCCCAGAAGATGAGGGTGAGATTTCCTGGCTGGAGTGAGAGGCAGTGTTTTAATTCTCGATTGTGGCAGGGAAAGGCTAGAAAGGAGCATAATCTTGAGCTTGAGAGATTTAGAGAGAAATTTCATCTTGATATTGTTTTGCAGCCTGAGAGGAAGGGAGTTGACATTAACTTGCTGTTTATTAGATTGGGAATGAAACTTGAGTGGCCTCCGAGAAAAATTGCAAGAGTTGTTTCTTTAGGGGGAACTTTAGTATGAAATTTTTTTAACCTCGTTTCCAAGAAGTCCATATCCTAAACAGCAGTTAGGTTATGGATGAATTGGAATAGAAAGATATATAAAGGTATTGTGTGTCTATTGTGTATGAAACAAAGAACAAATATCCAGATAGAGCATAAAACCT
>JAHIEM010000105.1 GCA_018901625.1 Nanobdellota archaeon | reverse complement strand
AGGTTTTATGCTCTATCTGGATATTTGTTCTTTGTTTCATACACAATAGACACACAATACCTTTATATATCTTTCTATTCCAATTCATCCATAACCTAACTGCTGTTTAGGATATGGACTTCTTGGAAACGAGGTTAAAAATATCATGCAACTTCAGCCAGCAAATAGTGGGGGAAAGCTTTCTTTATTTTTACATTTAAGATTTTTCCTAGAAGTTTCTTATCTGACTTTATTACAATTAATCGGTAATTCTCGTCTCTTGCAAGGCAGTTTGTGCCTTCCTGCTCGTTTATGAAAACTTCAATTGTTTTGCATTCGTATTTTTTGAAGTTTTCTTCTGAGATTTTTAGGTGGAGTTTCTGAACTTCCAGAGCTCTGTTGCTTGCTGTTCTTCTGTCTATCTGCTCTAATTTTGCTGCTCTTGTTCCTTGCATTGGCCAGTATCTTGTTATATTCATCACATCAGGTTTTGTTTCTTTTATCAGTTCAAGAGTTTCTCTAAAATCTTTCTCTATTTCTCCTGGGAAGGCAGTTATTATATCTGTTGCAATTATGCTATCTGGAAATTCTTTTCTGAACTTTTTTACTATTTCAATAAAATCTTGCTTAGAGTATTTTCTGTTCATTGCTTTTAAAATATTATTGCTTCCACTTTGAACTGGAACATGAAGAAATTTGTACACCTTTTCGTGTTTGTAGATTTCCAAGAGAGACGGCAGAATAGGGAGAATGTGATTAAGATTCATCATTCCTAACCTTAATTTAAACTTAGAGTTAATTTTCAATATTTCTTTCAGCAAACTTATGAATGCTGTCTTGTCATTGCTTTCTAAACCATAAGAAGCTAAATCCTGACTAGTGAGCCAGATTTCCTTGCAGCCTTGCTTCAAATCATTCTGAATATTTCTTATTATCTCTTCTTCTGGATATGAAAATAATCTTCCTTTTACCTGATTAACGAGGCAGAAATTGCAGTTTCCTAAACAACCTTCTGATATCTGAGTAATTCCAATTAATTTATTTTGCCTTATCTTTGAACAATTAACTTTCAATTCATGGGGTGTTGAGAGAAATTCTTTGCTGTCATACTTGTTTTCGATTATTCTTCTGATTAGTTTTGTTATCTCTTTAATATGGCTTATTCCGAGTAAAAATACATTTTTTTGATTATTTAACCATGCATGCCTGACTTGAGGCATGCATCCTGCAATTATTATTGGCTTGTTTAGTTTTTCTAAATCTATAATTCTTTGCTTAATTGAATTTTCAGTAGGTTCTTTTACTATGCAGGTGTTTATTAGGATTATATCTGCAATTTCAGGATTACTCACTAGCTCTGTGCCTGCATTAATCAGCTTGCCTTTTATTATCTCTGAATTGTTCTGGTTAGCTGAACACCCGTAGGTTTCTATATACAAAAAATGTGGAGTTTTCATTTTATTTTTTGTCTGTTCAGAAATAAGGAGTATTTCTGACATAGATGAATTTTGGATTGTTTCTTTGCATGAATGAGTGAGAAAAAGAGGGATTTTAAGATTAACTAATCTTCAGAGGAGATTCTTAAATTCTCAAGACTGGGCCGGTGTTCTTTTCTCTCTGCAAACCAAGGAGCTATAGTTCTCCTAATCTTTTTCCCATTAATTTTTTTGCTTTCTTTTCCAGGTCATCTAGTGATTCGCTGGCTGAGTCTGCCAGGTATTTTTGGGCTATTACTGGAAAAAGGCGCGATGCTGTTCTAGCATGCCTGTATATTCCGATTACTTCGTACACTCCCTTGTCTGATTTCTTTGCGTCTTTACCCTGTCCTGCCCACTCAACAGTTTTAAGCTGATAACTCCAAGAGCGATATTCAGCATAGTCAGAAGAGTTCGGAGAGCATTCTGGCTTAGTGTTTTGGTCTTCTTCTGCTTGTTTTCCTGCTTCTACCAATGAAATGTCAACTGCTCTTTCGAGATCGTCTCCTGAAAGAGAAGCCAAGATTTTGTGATCATGCTTGTCCTGAAACACAAGAATGTCTGAGAGTTCTGCTTTTCTTTGTTTAAGCAGAGGAAGGACATAATGATTAAAACCTGCCAGAGACAGACTTCTTCCTATCAGAAAATTTCCTGATGCCATTCAGATATATCTTGTCTCAGTTTTTAAATAAATCTATAGTTCAGAATACAGATCAAAAAAACAATGCGCCACCACATGTCAGAATTCAGTGAATTCTGACTGCCATCAAAGTTTTACAACTTTGAGGTCCTAACACAGAAAATCTTCTGAAATTTAGATTTTCTGTGCCCCAAAAATCAGAGATTTTTGCGGAAACAAAGGGCTTTACAAACCACACCTCTCAAGAATTTTCAATTCTTGATGACTGTCAGGAATTTACATTCCTGAAGTTTTAAGGCTT
>JAHIEM010000104.1 GCA_018901625.1 Nanobdellota archaeon | reverse complement strand
ATCAACATATATCTCAACAGGGTTTTCAAGGCTCATTACTTCATCTCCCCTTATCTCAAGCGAGGCAGTTGTTGAGGTTTTTCCGCCTTTATGCACATTCTGAAACCCGCTAAAATTAACACTAAAAGCATTCACAGGCCCGGACAATACAAGAATAGCCAGTATAGCTATAGTTAATATCCCGGCAAAAATCTTCTCTTTCCCAGATTTAATATCCATTATTTCACCACCAAAACTCAGTATTTAAACATTGCTATTTTGTAGTAATTAGTAAGTAACAACTACTCCCCCCTTGTTTCTCTGATGGGTAGTAAAACTCAGACAAAAACCATGGGAAGATTTAAATTTTATCTAGACATACAATCTCTACTTCTGAATCTTCATAATCACAATCCAGACAGACAATAATTAGTTTCTGCTCAAAACCAAGGAGATTTATCTTCTTAGCATTTTCTTCCAGAGAACGTTTTATTTCCTGAACCTCGGCTTTTGTGAGCTTTTTAAACTTGATTTCTCCGACTAATATCTTTTTGTTAAATCTATCTATCCCAACAATGTCTACTTCTGAACTTTTGTCCCACCATCTTCCAAACAAATAATTTTTATATTTTCCACTTCTTGATATTTCAGATAAAGCAACCTCTTCAAATATTCTTCCTGCAAAAGCGTTTAATTCTGGCAAAATTTTCTCATCCGCAAGCTTTTCCTGTTTTTCCTGTTCAATATACTCTTGGTTCTCAAAAATGAACTTAAACCAGAATTTGAAAAAATTATCTCTTAGCAGATAAATCCCATTTCTAGACCTTGCAGAATTTTTTTCTGTAATCGGAACTCTTCTTTCAATAAGCTGAAGGTCAATAAGCACGCTGAGATATTTGTTGACAAATGATTTTTCTAATCCTGTGTCATTGACTATCTGCCCGGATTTGCTGTTTCCCTTGGCAATAGAATAAAGTATTGAAAAGTAGTTTCTCGGCTCTTTTAATTCTTCCCTTAAAGTAAAAAGCACATCCTGATAAAGAAATTTATTTTTCCTTGCGATGTTATCCATAACATTTTCTCTCAGGCTTTTTTCAAAATCAAATTCCAAAAGATAAGCAGGCATGCCCCCAAGGATAGAGTAGTAAATTACTTTGTCTTTTATGCTCATTTTATCAGGGAAAAACAGGCAAGCATCATTAAATTTTAATGGCTCTAGAAGTATTTGCTCTGTTCTTCTTCCATAAATCGGGCTCTTTTTCCCCAGCAATTTTTCCATCATTGCGATTGATGAGCCGCACAAAACTAGAAAGGAGTTCTTCTTAGAAAATTGGTTGTCCCAATAATCCTGCAATATTCCTGTGACTTGTTTAGCAGACTGAATAATGTATGGGAACTCATCTATTACTATGGGGATTCTTGGTTTCTCAGATAAATAAAGGAAAAGCGCATCCCAGTTATTAAATGGATTTATCTTCAAAACATTATCATTATAATATTCTGCTATTTGGGAGCTTATCTTCTTTATTTGCTCTGCTTCAGACTCTTGCCTTGCAAGTATATATAACCCCTTATGTTTTTTAAGAAATTCTTTAAGAAGTTCTGTTTTGCCTACCCTTCTCCTGCCATAAACAATGATTAACTTAGCCTGGGGCTTTTCATAAAGATCATTGAGCAGTTTTAGCTCGTTTACTCTGTTTTTGAATATTTTTTCTGCCATGTCAGTTAGTATACTCCATAGTAGTATACTGGAAAGTATACTACTTAAATCTTGGGGTTTTCGGCTTGTGGGTTTATGAGTTTATTCATTTTAGTATACTCAGAAGTATACAACTCAATATTCCTCAGGTTTAGTCAGTTTCCTCATCCATAATTCCTCATTAAATATCTCGTTAGAAAAACTAAATTAACAACCACCTCCAAAGTGGAACAAACTTAATTTTGCCTTTTATGCCAAACCACTCTGCCTCTTCTTCTCCTTCCTTGTCTGAGGTTATAATTACTAGATTTTTGCATTTTAATTCTTCTCCAGCTTTCAACAACGCCCTTATTTCTCTAGATTTTGTGTCATTGTTTTCTAGATTATAACAAACTTGTATCAGTTGTTTTATTTTTATTCCTTCTTTAACAACAAAATCTACTTCTTCCTGCTGAGGATTTTTCCAGTAATAAAGATTAATTTTTCCATCTATTTCTTGTTTTTTTAGCTCTATTGCTACTAAATTTTCATATAATCTTCCAAGATTCTGGCTAAAGTTGAACCCCTTCGCATTAATGAATCCGTTGTCTATACAATAAATTTTTTTATTGGAAGTTATTTGTTCCTTTACTTTATACGAGAATTTACTAAGACTAAAGAAGATAAATGCTTCCTCAAGGTAGTTTAGATATTTTTGAATAGTATGAACACTTTTTATTTTAGTCATTTTAGACAAATTGGTATAAGAGTACTCTTTTGCAATGTTAGAAAGAAGATAAGATGCCAAGTTATCTATTCCTCCGGGAAATCTTATGTTATATCTTTTAACAATATCTTTATAGACAATAGAGCTAAATAATGTTGATAAATAGTCCTTATAGTCCAAATTCTTTATCAGGATCTCAGGATATCCTCCCGTTATAAGAAACTTTTCTAATTTTTCTTTAATTTGGTGAGAAGTCAGTTGTTCTTTTTTAATTTCTAAATACTCCTTAAATGAAAATGGAAGAATACTTATTAAAAGATGCCTGCCAGTTAGATGTGTTGCAAGTTCTTTACTTAGAAGATGAGAATTACTTCCTGTTATTATTAAATTCATGCCTTTTCGTTGTAACCTATTTGCAAATAATTCCCATTTTGGGAGATTTTGAATCTCATCAAATAACACATATTTAGGATTGCCATAAATCGAGTTCATTGCTTCAACAAGGGCGTCATAATCTTCTGTCTCAATTATTTTTTCATCATCAAAATTTATATAGCCAAAATTCCCATGTTTTTTTAAGAAGTGAAGTGCAAAGAAAGACTTTCCTGCCCTTCTAGGACCAAGTATCACCTTTATCAGTGAATTACTTAATTTTTCAGAATTAACAAATCTATCTATGTATGCTTCTTTAAGTTTTGCATCCAATTCTTGTTTTTGAGCTATTAATCTTTCTCTTATCATTTTTATTACAAATTTCATGATGCACAAAAGTATTTAAATTTATGCATTATAAACTAACTACTTAAGAGGCATTACCTCTTTTTAGGTGAGAAAGAGATGATTGAGAGACTGAAATAACCCACTCATCAAATATCCTTGGAATTACAGATTACCTTTCTAAATGGTCCCAATAATCGGAATTACTTGAACTTATCTCTAAAATTCTTAGCTGTTTGTTGGTACTCAAGAATTTTCTTCTCATCTGCTCGCTCTAGAAATCTCATAGAAATGCCTTCTGGGAAAGTCTTAATGTACATTTTTGTCCAAGTGCCAGAAAAATTGCTGTAATTGATTACAAAATCAGCAACAGTGAGGGTTATCTCTTTTTTAGATGGTTCCTCAGAATATGACCAGGAGTATATAATCCTTTGATTGGGATCATCAACTACTAAAACTGAAATTTTCTCGGGGTCGTTTAGTACTAGAACGCTTCCTCTCGAAAAATAATTTTTGCCTTGCATTTCATTTCTTGTAAACTCTTCTCTTTTCATGTTATACGCTTCTTGAACAAAAGAATTTACATCTTTTTCTACTTCAGAGTATATCTCTCTGTCATCTTTTGAGAATGGAGCTGTCTCGTTTTTTATAGAGAATGGGCGTTCTTCATCAAGAAGTAAATTTCTTGAAGGGCTTAGTGCACTTTGTAGAAGAGAATCATTGACAGTTGACTCGCAACCGCAAATCCCCAGGAGAGAACCCGCTGTAAAAGAAACTCCAAGAATAGTTGAAACAAGGCTTCTTATCATATACTCAAGGGATTCTTGCAGTTTATAATCATTATTATGATTAAGAAGGTATGTTCTTAATGTCAGGGGAAAGACATTAAATTTGACATTCACATGAACAATAGTAAGATTTCTTAAATAATGGGGAAGAGTTATTTGGAAAGATTTAAATACTCCTTATTCTATAATTTACGATTAATAAACTTTAGATTAATCTAAAATTGAAAGATGATAAAGAATAGAATAATCTCCGAGGAGCTGCTAAACCAGAAAGATAGCAATAAAATCTCTCTCTTAATCGGAGCAAGGCAGGTTGGAAAGACTACTTTGCTTAAACAGCTCCATGAAAAAATCTGTGTGGAATCTGGAAAAAAAGGTCTTTTCTTGGATTTAGACATATTTACAAATTTTGAAAAAGTCAGCACATTTGAGAATCTCCTGAATACTATAAAACTAAATGGCTATGAAGAAAAGCAGAAAGACTTTTTCTATCTTTTTCTGGATGAATTTCAGAGATACTCCGATTTTTCAATAACACTGAAAAATGTCTTTGACAATCTAAAGAATGTAAAAGTTTATGCTTCTGGCTCATCTTCAATTAAGATAAAAAGCCAGGTTCAGGAATCGCTTGCAGGCAGGAAAATAATAAACAAAATCTATCCCCTGACTTTTGAAGAATATCTTCAATTTCAGGAAAAAACAAATATTTTGGAGCAGATGAAGAATATCGCTAAGATAAAAGGCGCGCAGTTAGATAAAACGACTAAGGAGCTAAGAAAAGAGTTAGAAAGTTTCCTAATATTTGGAGGATATCCTGAAGTTGCTCTCTCAAAAAAAGGAGAAAAGCCAAAAATACTTGAAGGCATATTTGATTTGTACATAAAAAAAGACCTGGTTGAGTACCTGAATATAAGGAAGATAGTTAATGTGAAAAAATTAATAGAATTTCTAGCTATAAACCACGGGCAGAAGATAAAATATGAAGAACTTTGCCAGGTCAGCTCTCTGGATTATAAAGAAGTTTTAAACTATCTTGATATTCTGGAAGAAACATTTTTAATAACAACCGTAAGGCCATTTTACAGGAATAAAAATAAGGAGTTAGTTAAAGTCCCAAAAATATACTTTATAGACTCTGGCGTTAGAAACTATTTTATTAAGAATTTCAATGAATCCCGTTTAAGAGGAGATTTTGGATATCTCTTTGAAGGGTTTGTGCTCTCTGAACTAATAAAGAAAGGAAAGGAAGAAATTAAATTCTGGCAGAATAAGAACAGGCAGGAAGTTGACTTTGTCCTGGAAGGCAAGGAAATTATCCCAATTGAAGTAAAATTTAAGGATAATCTAAAGTCTGACGATGAGATTGGCTTAAAGGTTTTTTTAGAAGAGTATAAATTAAAAGAAGGATATCTTATCAATTTATCTTCTCAAGAAAAAAAAGGAAAAATTAGTTTTATACTGCCTTTTGATCTGGGTTTTTGATATTTGATGTATTATGTATTAACTTCAAAGTAACAACTTATAGCAAGGTTTTTATACCCTATCAGTAGTTAATTTTATAT